>RFHL01001377.1 GCA_003696875.1 Bacteroidota bacterium
GGGGGCGGCTGCACTTCGAGGCGCATCCGGGCCCGTGCCGGGCCCCGATCCACCCGGCCCACTTTGCCAACGTCATCCACAATCTGCTGGACAACGCGCTGAAGTACAGCCCCGAAACGGTCGATATTGAGGTCCGCACCTTTTGCCAGGGCCGGCAAGCCGGCCTCTCCGTGCGAGACCGGGGCATCGGCATCCCCCGGGCCGAGCAGGGGCGGATTTTTGACAAGTTTCACAAACTGACGCAGGGGGATTTGCACCCGGTCAAAGGCTTTGGCCTGGGCCTCAGCTATGTCAAGCAGGTTATGCGCCACCACCGGGGCAGCGTTCAGGTCAGTTCCCAGCCTGGTCAGGGCGCGACCTTTACCCTCCTGCTACCGATGACCTCCTGAAGCTTCCGCTTATGAACGCTCATATCCTGCTGGTCGAAGACGACGAACACCTTGGGTATCTCCTCAAGGAATACCTCACCTTCAAGGGATTGGAGGTGAGCTGGGAAAAGGACGGCCCAGCCGGCCTGGAGGCGATCCGGACCTTTCCTTTTGACCTGTGCATCCTCGACATCATGATGCCCCGGATGGACGGCTACCAGCTGGCCCGGGAGATCCGGGCCAGCCTGCCCGATTTGCCTCTGATTTTCCTCTCTGCCCGCTCGCTCAAGGTCGATGTCCTGAAAGGCTTTTCGCTCGGGGCCGATGACTACATCAAAAAGCCGGTGGACGAAGAGGAGCTGCTTGCCCGGATACAGGCCGTGCTGGCCCGTAGCCAGCGCCCCCAAACCAAGGCGGGTGACAACACCAGCTGGACCTTGGGCCAGTACACCTTTGACCCGGGCAACCAGCAGCTGCGCTATGGGGCGCAGCGGCAAAGTCTCACCGGCCGGGAGACGGCCCTGCTGCACTATCTGGTCCAGCACCAGGGGCAGCTGTGCCGCCGGGAGGACATCCTCAAGGCCATCTGGGGCAAGAGCGACTACTTCAACCGCAAGAGCATGGATGTTTTTGTCTCCAAGCTGCGAAAATACCTCGCTGATGACCCCTGCGTCCAGCTGACCAACATTCACGGGACGGGTTTTGTGCTGGATGTAAGCGATCCGGCGGCAGAATAAGGTACCTATCCCCGCTGCTACTCACAATCTTTCCAGGCATCAAGTAGCTCCCGGGGCGGCATATCGCCGTACTTCTCCCGGCATTTCTCGGCCATCTCCTCGAGGTCCTGGAGGTTTTGGGTATCCCCCTCCTGGATATCTTCAAGGATTCCTCCCAAGGCGCCCTTGAGGGCATCTTTGCAATCACAGACTGAGGGACCACAGCCCGAAACGAACAGCCCGAGTCCCAGGGCGAGGGGGAAGAGCGGGGTGCGAAAGACTGATTTTTTCATCATAAAGGTTGGCTAGCGGCCGCTTCCCCAGCGGCCAAATGAAGATAATGGATAAAGCCCTCCCCGCCAAACGGGAGAGGGCTCACTACCTAACGATGGAATGTACTTACTTAAACGCATGGCGGAAAGCATCCTGGACCGGAAGAAGCATGTAGAGAAAAGTGGTTCCCAGGGCTCCGCCGTGGAAGGAGCAAAAGAACGCGCCCGCCTCCAGCCGGAGGCGGGCGGACAGGTTTAGTCGGTTACGACCACCAGGTAGCGGCTGGCCTTCCAGAAGCGAGCCGGATCGATGATCTCGATGGCATCGGGCTGGTTGTCGTTGTTTTCGTCCTGCAGTACGTAGCTGTCAGAAGGGTGCGGCGTGAGCAGTTCTGCCTTCTTGGCGGTCAGGGGGATGCTGCTGATCTCCCGCATGTCAATGGTCGTGAAGGACTTGGCGTCAAATTCGCTGTTGAGTCGCTTGGAACGAACCAGGATGTTGGCATCCTTGAGCTCGCGGTTGGAGCCCACCACAAAGTACGCCTGGTTAAGGGCATCCCGCTGGGTCTCGATGGTTCTGGCCTGCTCGTCCATGGTTTCGGTTTGGGCCTGGAGGCGTGCCGTCTGGGTTTCAGTCACCTCGGTGAGGCGCTCGGCATATTGGGCCAGGCTATCCACCGTCGTGTTGAGCTCCTCAACGGTGAAGTTCAGGGTGGCCAGCTGCTCCTTGAGCCCCAGGATCTCTTGATCCCGGTCGGCCAGCTTTTGCTTGAGGGTGTTTACCGTCCGGCGCAGTTGGCTGGACTGAGCCGACGATTGGTCGGCCTTGGCACTCAGATCAGCAATGATCTGACGGTTCTGAGCCAGCAGCTCATCGATGAGCTGCAGGTCGTCCAGGATTTGTTCGCGGCCCCCTTCGCGGAATTCTTCCGACCCCGCCTCCATACTAATAAGGTTTTCTTTTTCTTTGATCTGGGCGAGATTATCTTCAAAGAGGTTGAAAGTCGAGACAAAGTCATTAAGCAGGGAATCCTGCAGACCACGCTCTTCACGCAGTGCCTGGTTTTCGGCTTCGAGTTGCTGAAGCTTGCCCTTATTGCACCCGAAGAAGGTCATGGCAGCCAGCACAGAGACGATCGCAATGAAAGTACGCATGTACGTTGTTTTTGATTGGTGTTAGTCAACACCCTCAATGGGCAAGCGACATACCAATTTGGCACAAACAAATACATGCCTGTCTATCAGCACCTTAACATTCCAGCGCCGTCTTATTTCTCTCGCAATGGAACCTTCATTCTCAAAATGAGACGATTACCCCTCCCCAGCAAGGCAGGGCTACACGCCCTACGGAGGACTTCCTATTCCTCCTCTTTACGCTCCTTGAGCATGCGGTAGATGGTAGAGACGCCGATGTCGAGCTTTTCGGCAACGAGCTTGACGTTCTGGTCGTACTTGGCGAGATAGAGATCTATGATGCGCTGGGTGTAGTCCTTGAGGGACATTTCCTCGGCGAGCACGTCGGCGAGGGGATCGTGCTTGGCAAAGGTCAGGACATCGGCCTCGATCTCGGGGCTGTTGGTCATGACCGCAGCGAGCTCCACGATGGACTTGAGTTCGCGGATGTTGCCAGGATAAGGATAGGCGAGCAGTTTGCGCTGGGCGCCATGGGTGAAGGTGTAGGGCTCCAGCTCATTCTCCTGGCAAAATGCGTCCAGAAAGTGCTTGGCGAGGATGATCACGTCCTCTCCCCGCTCCCGCAGGGGCGGGAGCTCAATGGGTAACCCAAAGAGCCGGTAGTACAGGTCTTCGCGAAAATTGCCGGCTTTGACCTCTTCCAGCAGGTTGCGGTTGGTCGCCACGATAATGCGACAATCGATAGACACGGCCTTATTGGAGCCGATACGCACCACCTCGCGCTCCTGCAGGGCGCGCAGCAGCTTGGCCTGAAAGGTGATGTCCATCTCCCCGATTTCGTCGAGAAAGAGGGTCCCGCCATTGGCTTCCTCAAACTTTCCTACGCGGCGCATATGCGCCCCGGTAAAGGCGCCTTTCTCGTGCCCAAAAAGTTCGGACTCGACCAGCTCGCTGGGAATTGCGGCCATGTTCACCGGCACAAAGGGGCCGTCCTTACGCTTGGAATTGAAGTGGATGGCCTTGGCCACCAGTTCTTTCCCGGTTCCGGTCTCGCCGGTTACCGTGATGGTGATATTGGTCCGGATGGCCTTCTCCATCAGGTCAAAGACCTTGCGGATGGCCGGACTGCGCCCGACGATGCTTTTTTCGAAGTCGTATTTCTGGGCTACCTCCTGCTGTAGCGTGTGGATACGGGTCTGCAGCGAGCGCTTCTTGCGAATGTGCTGCATGACATTCATCAACCGGTCCCGGATGTCGTTGCCTTTGGCGATGTAGTCGTAAGCTCCCATCTTGAGCAGGTCCACCGCCGTCTCAATGTCTTTTTGCTCGGAGATCACTACGACCTCAATGTCTGGGTCCAGGGCTTTTACTTTGGCCAGGGCATCCTTGCCACTCATATCGGGCAGCGAGTAGTCCAGCGTGATGACGCTGGGCCGGTCTTCCAGGCAGGCCAGCATGTCTTTGGCGGTGCCAAAGGCACGTACCTCGTAGTCTGGGTTGGCCTCCAGGTTAAAGGTAAGGAGCTGACGGTACCAATCGTCGTCTTCGACGATGTAGATGGAAAATTTCTCCGAATCAGTCATGGGCAGCGGATCGTGTCACATTCGATGCCGTGAATATACACAAAGCTCCCGGACAGCACGGGGATTAAGACGTTGCGTGTGTTGAGGGTTCGCAGTTCCTCGTTCGGACTTCCTGATCTGAGACTGACTACTCAATGGCTCACTCCACCCGGAGCCAGCCTTGCCGGGCCATGCCAGCATGTGTGAGGTGCCAGCGGTACAGCCCTGGAGCCAGGGCAGGCAGGTCCCAGGTCCGGGTTCCGCCACCCCAATGTAAGGATCGGGCCACACAGCGCCGGCCTTGCATATCATACAGGCCAAGGGTCCCTTCGCCAGCTACGCCCGCCTGCAGCCAAAGCTGCAAGCGTCCTCCCTGGCTTCTGAGCTGCACTTCCAGGCTAGGGGGTACGACGACCTCCACCATAAGCCCTGCCTGCCAGGAACCGGCGACATCCCGGCTTCGCAGCCGGTAGGTATAGTGCCCTCCCATTACGTCCCGATCCAGCCAGGTTTCCCGCTGAGCAGGCACCCATGCCTGAGGCACAAAGGCTTCTGCCCCCTGAGCCCGCTCAATCATGAGCTCGGTGCCGGGCAGTCCGGCCCACCTCAGGGCAACGCCTGTCCCAGGCAGGTAACGGGCGGAAATCTGCGCGCCCACCGCGGGCAATATCACCGGACCAAACAGGTCCGGCGGCGTGCAGTCCGGGTCCGTCGCCAGACTGCCGGTGCTGTTCACATATTGAGGCGCGGGCCCGGGGGTCGGCGGTGGGGTGTAGGGAAAACTCGCATACTCGGTTCCAGCCACCAGAATCTGGATGGTACGGGCCGCCCCATTCGAGAAAAAGCCGAAGGTTGCTCCCGGGTTTTTGTGCTCGCCAATCACCGCATAGATGGGCCCTTGCCCACAATAGCCGCTGAAGTCCAAATTGGTCCCCAAACCGTCGAAGCCGGGCAAAATGGTCCCGGCGGCATTTCCTCCCGCCCCCAGAAAGAAGATCACCTGACTATGGGCGGGAATGATGCCACGGTCGCCGCCGGGCAGCGGCGCCGAGAAGAGGGCGCAGCCCGCCTGGGCGTTCAGCGCATTGACCAGAGTGGTAAGGGTAACCGCATCGGCGGGCTCGTTGCGGTCCAGCCAGCGATGGCACTGCAAGCCAATGGCCCCACAGACTTCGGCCGGATTCCCGGCCTCGGCGGTGTCGAGCGCCGCCCAGGTGAAGTTGGAGTTGGGCTGCGGCCCGTTCAGATGGTCAATGGAGGCGACAACGATCTCTCCGACATTGATGGGCAAGGCCTCGGTCACTGCCGCGACGTATTCATTGGGCGAATCGTTCCCGCAGGGGTTGACCATGGCGGCGGTCATGCTGAGGCCGGGACAATCCGTCCGCAGGTCCAGCGGCGGCGAGAGGGCATCAGACAAGGTCCCGTCGCTGGCCTGAAAACTGACCGCTTCCTCCGTATCGTACACCAGGCTGATGGTCGCACAGCCATTGACGGCGGGAGCACTGCCCCCGGCGGTGATGATACCTGTGGCCCCAGGCCCGGGACTCAGGCTGATGGTGCCGGTATAGTCGGGCTGGACCAGCCCACTGCTGGTCTCGATGGCACAGACCGTGACGGAAAAAGGCACCCCAGTCTCCACACAGCCACCGGGGGCAAGGGTGAAGGCCAGGGCATCGGCCACGGGACACAGAAAGGTCTGCCCGCTCAGGCTGGCATCGGTGCAGGTTCCGCTCAGATCCGATACCGTGAAGGCATAAGCCGTGGCATTGTCCCCGATAAAACCCGGCAGGCTCAGGGGCAGGGCGGCATAGGCATAGGTTCCGCTCAGGCCCCCGGGATCGGGGGTTACCGTGAGGGCAAACTGCGGGCCCACCGTGCCGGTGGTGTTGAAGTCGAGACTTACGGTGGCTGCGCCATTGGCGCAGCTGCTCTGGCTGACGCTCAGGTTGCTCAGGCCGCAGGCCAACGGAGTAAAACTGCCGAGGCCGGAGAAGTCGTCCTGCGGCAGGCAGCTCCACTCGGTATCGAGTACCGCCTCAAAGGCGCTAGCCCCATCAAAGCCAGGGCAGCCCAGCGCCGGATCACGCTCCAGGCTTTGGTTGAGCGTCCCGCAGTTGGTGCCAGTCCATCCGGTGCCGGGATCAAATCCAATTTGCCCGATTACATCCAGGGTGATGCCGCCAGGGCCCCGGAGTTCGACAGCATCGTCGCCATTGAAGTTCATGTTGCCGCTCGTGGCGTCGGCCTCGGCCAGCATCCCGGCCAGGGCGGCCGGATTACAAATCACAAAGACATCGCCCACCGCCACCACTCCGGTCAGGGCCGTCACCGAGGTCGCCACCGCCGCACCATTACTGTACACCGCGATCTCGTAACCGCCACCGCCCAGGTCGAGAGGGGCACCCGTGCCGTTGTAGATTTCGAGGCATTTGTTGTTGCCGCTGCCCTCGATATAGGCGGAGAAAAACACGCACTGGGCCTGCAAAGGGCCGGGAAACCCGGTCCACAGGCTCCACGCTGTCCAGAGAAGGAAAAGGTGACGGAGGTTCATGGTGGTTGAGATGAAGTGAGGCGAGAGGGGGTACAAATCCCGTAGGGGCGTCCCGCAGGCAGGCCCCCAAGGCCATCGACCTGCCCCGCAAACGCGGCGCGGGAATCGCCCGAGGGGGGTGACGTTCAACATCAAACATCCTACCTCAGAGAAACGCCCAAAAGCACCAAGCCCCCCACAGTCTGGGCCGGAGCCAAAACTGGGAGGGGCAGGTGCAAAAACATCGGTCGCGGGAGGCTTATTGCTTAACCCACTTTCCGCTCTGGGCGCGGCCTTGGTGCCGCAGCCGGTAGAAGTACATGCCGCTGGCGAGATCGCCCACATGGATGGGGAGGGCCTGCGTCCCGGCATCCAGGGACAGAGCCTGCCGCCGCACCACCTGCCCGGTGGGAGCGATGAGCTCCAGGTTGGCCTCGCCCGCTGCGGGGACGCTTACCAGCAGGTTGAGGGTCTGCTCCGCCGGGTTGGGATAGGCGCCTTGCACCTGCAAGGCTTCCAGGCCTGTGCTTATGGCTATGGTAGGCGAATAGACAAAGCTGCCATCCAGGTCTACCATCCGGAGGCGGTAGTAGTTCAGCCCGGCCAGGGGCTGGTCATCGACAAACGCGTAAGCTTGCGGGACAACGCTCTCCCCGGCGGCCGCCACCTCGCCCAGCGCCTGGAAGGCGCGGCGGTCGGCACTGCGCTCCACCACAA
>RFHL01000126.1 GCA_003696875.1 Bacteroidota bacterium
TCCGGCCACCGGGCTGCTCATCTACACGGTAACCGACAGCAGCTTCTGGTATCTCGATGGCATCTATTGGAGAAGAGGAGTGGGACCGGAGGGCCCTCCCGGACCCATGATCCCAGCGATGCACGGGCAGACCTTGCGGTACGATACGGTCTTCTTCAATGACTGGGTGGCCAACAGCTTCATCTGGAACAACGAGTATCATGTCGGGATCAATACGGATCAGCCCGATTCCAGTGCCATTCTGCACCTGGTGGCGGAAGGAAAAGGATTCTTGGCCCCGCAAATGGACCGGACGGCAAGAGACAACATCCAGAACCCGGCTCTGGGACTGGTGGTGGTCAACACTACCGACAGCACGCTGGATTATTACAATGGCGACTGCTGGCTCCCTTCCTTTGCTGAAGACTGCAACTCCTGTTATCTGAACGTTACTCCCAGTAGCACTGCCGATACCATCGACCGGGTGGTCTCTCCGTCCGAGACCCTTTCCATCGATATTGTTCAAACGGCCGGCAATCCGCAGCAGGTGGCCGTCACCATTCTCAGCACGCTGCCTTCCGGCCTTACAGCCACCATCACACCCAATCCCGCACCTTCAACGGGGGTGGTGGATGTCGAATTCACCGCATCGCCTTATGCACCGGACGGCACCTATCCCATTGTCATTCAGGTGCTCTGCAACAACAGTACGTACAATATCGTGTACTCGCTCACCATTCTGCCCTGTTATCAGGTCCCGGTGAACAATACGGTGATGAATTTCGATCTGGGAACTGCTTTTTACACTCTTTACCCCAATGCACCTACCACTCAGCCTGTGTGTGTGGTGTGTTTGGTGCAGCCGGGAGTGACCGTTACCAGTCCTGAGGCGAGTGACCCGGCATTCACCACAGGCACAGCCCTTCCTGCAGGGTCGTTGGTGGCCATTGTGAACGAAGGCAACATTCTGGGCCGGGGAGGAGACGGTGGAATAGCCTACGATCCGGCCCTCGGTCTTACCGGTGAGGGCGAGGATGGCGGCACCGCCATTGAACTCACCCTTGATGCGGACATCGTCAACAACTTCAACATTTACGGAGGCGGAGGCGGAGGAGCGGCCATGGCCTTCTCGATCAGTACGGGGAACCTTATACCGCCACCCGCCCCGGCTTTCGGTTTTTTTCTGGGGGCCGGAGGAGGTGGAGGGGCCAACCTGGGCGAAGGAGGAACCCAGCCCAACAACCTTATCGGCTTGGCCTGGTACAGTGACGGTACCGATGGAACAGGCGGTCAGTTCGGTGTTCCCGGGCAGGGCGGCCTGCTCAATTATCCGATCGTGTTCTCCATCGGTCCGGCCCAGGTGGAGATAAACCCCAATGCGTGGGCCGGAGACGGAGGACCCTACGGTTATCCCGGCACCCAAGGATACATTCAGATCCTGATCTCGGTGAGTGTGGTGGTCAATATCCCGTTCATCGGACCCGTGGTCATTCCGGTGGTTACCAACCTGGCAGTCCCTATTCCGGTACCGCCTCCGGCAGCCGGCCAGGGCGGATATGCCATCAAGCATAACGGGTTCACCACCAACATACCCGACAA
>RFHL01000127.1 GCA_003696875.1 Bacteroidota bacterium
CGACAACGACACTTTTTTTGGTGGTGTGTTTGAGCCTTCCTCCCTCCGGGGAGGGAGGTTTTTTTTTAGGAGGCCGCCTGTGCGGCCGCATAGGCCTCCACTTCTCGCCACACTCGGAGCAGGTTGCCGCCACAGATCTTCTCCAAGTCGGCTTCTGTATACCCGCGGCGCAGCAGTTCCGCGATCAGTTTGGGATAGTCTCCCACGTCCTTCAGATCCCTGGGCAGGGAGTCGCCCACCCCGTCAAAGTCAGACCCGAAGCCCACATAATCCACCCCGATCAGCTGCACCACATGATCAATGTGGTCCGCCACGCGCTCCACATCGGCATAGGGCGAGCCATGCTCAGCGATATAGGCGGTCCGGTAGGCCTCGTAGGCGCTGTCCCCCTCATTGGCTTCATGTTCATCCGCCCAGGCATGAAGGGCCGCATCCATCTCATCAAAACGTTGTCGGGAAACACTATCGACAAAGGTCGACCCGAAATTGATCATGATCACCCCGCCATTCTCTCCCATCTTCCGGATCATATCGTCGCTCATGTTGCGTTCAAAACCCGGCGTAAACGCCCGGCAGGAAGAATGCGAAGCAATGACCGGCACCTTTGCCAGCGACAAGACATCATAAAAGGCGCTATCCGAGACATGGGAGATGTCGACCATGATCCCCAGCCGGTTCATTTCCCGGACGACTTCCGCCCCAAAAGGGCTCAGCCCATTCCAGGTGTGGGTTGTGTCGTAAGACGAATCACAGATCAGGTTGTCCTTGCTGTGGGTAAGCGTGATGTAGCGGATGCCCCGTTTGTGGAAATGGGCCAGGTTCGCCAGATTATCCTCGATACCGGCGCCATTTTCCATGCCCATGGGCAGGGCCACCTTGCCCGCGGCAAAGGCCGCCTCCACGGCGGCCGGGCTATGGGCCAGGACAAACTTGTCTGGATGCTCCGCGCACAGGCCCTCGATCATGGAGATCAGGCTGTCGGCCAGGGCCTTAGCTGCGCCCGGTCGGGTCTGCCGGTCCGAGGGTACAAAGATCGACATAAAGGGGGCATCCAGACCGCCGGCCTGGGTCCGGGGATAGTCAAAGTCCCCTTCGGGGGCAGCGCCTGAGGGATCCAGATAGGTCTTGGCCAGCCGAAAGCCCCGGATTTGCATCTTGTAGGGCAGATCCACATGCCCATCGACCATCAGAAAGCGTTGGGCAAGGTCCTGAGCTTGGGCCAGTGTCGGGTCTTCGGCCGGGGTCGGCGTTTGACAGGCAAAAAAGAGACTTATCAGGCAGGCGATTCCTGCCAGTCG
>RFHL01001378.1 GCA_003696875.1 Bacteroidota bacterium
AAGTAATCTCCCAGCAAGGAGATCTCTTCATAGGCGATGATGCGGTCGCGTACCACGACTTTGGACCACTGATCACTGATCACCACCACCGCGAGCACGGCCAATACAAAGAGGAGACGACGCAAAAGTGAGCGGGACATGGAGATGCGTTACAATTAAGGAAATGGATGCGCCGCCTAAGTTGGGGATTTTTGGGGAAAAATCGGGTAAGCCGGGCGAACTTTAGGCCTCCCGTACCTGCGTGGGCGTGATCCCAAATTCGTCCTTGAAGCACTTGGAAAAATAGGCTGGGCTACCAAAACCCACCTGATAGGAAATCTCGGCGGCAGTACCGGCTCCCTGCTCCAGTAGCTGCCGGGCCCGCTTGAGCCGCATGGTCCGCAGAAAGACCGACGCGGACTGGTCGGTCAGCGCCTTGAGTTTGCGGTGTAACTGGCTGCGGCTCAGGGCCATCTCCCGGGCCAGGTCTTCTATGCTGAAGGCCTCATCGGCCATGTAGGTCTCGATCACCGAGATTGCCTTTTCCAGAAAGACCTGATCGGCTGAGCGTACGGCGATTTCGTCGGGGCGCAGGTGCACAATCTCCTTGCCCAGCACCTCCCGCAGCTTTCGCTGCTGCTCAATGCGGTTGCGCACCCGCAGGTGCAGCTCTTCGGGGTCTACTGGCTTGGTCAGATAATCATCAGCCGCGGTGGCCAGGCCCTCTAGCCGGCTGTCCCGTCCGGCCTTGGCCGTCAGCTGGATCACGGGGATATGCCCGGTGCGCAAGTCTTCCCGGATGGCCCGGGTAAAGGCCAGTCCATCCATCTCCGGCATCATGATGTCGGTGAGGATCAGATCCGGCATGGCCGATTGGGCCTTTTCCAGGCCCGCCCGCCCATGCTCAGCGGTAATCACCCGGTAAGCTGGGGTGAGGAGGTCACAGAGATAGCGCCGTAAATCGGCATGATCCTCCACCACCAGCAGCAGCGGCTGCTGTCCTCGGGAAACGGTATCAGTCAACTCCCCGGAGGGGGATCCTGCTGGGACCAGGCCAGTCACTCCCAGGCCACGCTCTATGAGCGGGGCCGCCTGATCCCTCAGCAGCGGTAGGCGCACCCGAAACGTGCTGCCATGCCCGGGCGTGGAGCTCACGGTAACAGCGCCTTCGGCCAGTTCTACCAGCTCCCGCACCAGCGCCAGGCCGATCCCCGTCCCTTCGTAGCGATCCTGATCTACCCGATAAAAGCGGTCGAAGACATGCTCCAGGGCTTCCTCGCTCATACCAATGCCGTTATCTTCGACGGTGATGTCAAGGGTATTATCCTCCTGCTCCACCCTCAACCACACGTCTCCTTCTTCCGGCGTAAATTTGAACGCATTGGCCAGCAGGTTGCTAAGGACCTTTTCCAGCTTGTCGGGGTCAAAAGCCGTCTCCAGCGGGCGACTGGGAATGTGCACATGCCAGCGGATGTGCTTGGATTCGGCCCAGGAATCAAACTGGGCGGCAACCGTACGCAGGAAGGCGTGGATATCCCCCCGGGAGAGCTGGAGGGACATGCGTCCCGCCTCCAGGCGGGAGAGGTCCAGCAGCTGATTGATCAATAGCAGCAGGCGCTCCCCATTGCGGAGCATCATCTCCAGATAGGTCTGCACCGGGCCCTGAAGCTTGCCGGCCTGCATCTGCCGTAGCGGTCCCAGCAGGAGGGTCAGCGGCGTGCGAAATTCGTGAGAAATGTTGGCGAAGAAGCGCGACTTGAGCGCATCCATTTCACGGAGATTTTCGGCCTCCAGGCGCTGCTGGTCCAGCGCCAGCTGGGCCTCGCGCTCGCGGTGGCGCTGCCGCTGCCGCAAGACCAGATACCCCCCGCCCCCAAGCAGAAGGAGCAGGACGAGCGCGCCCCCCAGGAGCAACTGCCGGTTGCGTTGCCGGGAGAGCAGGAGAGCCTGCTCGGCCAGCTGCGCCTTATTCTTTTCGTTCTGGTATTTGGCCTCCAGCTCACTGGCCGTTTTGGCCTGCTCTTCCATCGCCAGGCTGTCCTGGCTGGCGACAAACTGCCGGTAGGCAAGGAGGGCGCTGTCATAGTGCCCAAGGCCTTCGTAGGCCGAGGCCAAGACATCATACACTTCCGCTCTTCGGCGCCAGTTATGGTAGTCTTCGACCAGGGCCGCCGCTTTTTTAGCCTCCTGACGCGCCGCTTCAAAACGCGCTTCTTTGGCTGAAATCACCGACAGATTGCGATACACTTCCACCAGGGAGTGGGTATGACGGCCACCGGAGCCTTCGTAAGCCGCCGCTGCCCGTTGGAATGCCTGATAAGCCCCTTTCAGGTCACCTTTTTCTTCCCATATATGGGCCAGGTTGCTATAGTTGTAGGCATTGAAGGCTGAATCGTGATAGGGCCGGGCCAGCTCTAGGGCTTGCTGGGTGTGAAACAAGGCCTGGTCAAAAGAATCCACTTCGATCAGGCCCGTGGCCAGGGAGGCATGTGTGGAGGCCTGGTCCATTTCGCTCCCCGTTTCCTGGGCGATTGCGAGGGCTTTGCGGTATTGGGCGACAGCCTCGGCATGGCGCTCCAGGACATAATAGGCC
>RFHL01001379.1 GCA_003696875.1 Bacteroidota bacterium
GCAGTGGGTTGTTTCCCTCGCGAGGGAAACGGGGCCGCGGCGGAAGGGTTTTAAGGGAAACTCACCCCCAAACCCCCTCTCTTGGCAAGAGAGGGGGCTTTTGGCCTGGGCGCGCCTTTGGCGCGCGGGCAGTGGGTTGTTT
Source organism: Bacteroidota bacterium (assembly GCA_003696875.1). Taxonomy (GTDB): domain Bacteria; phylum Bacteroidota; class Bacteroidia; order J057; family J057; genus RFHL01. The sequence continues at coordinate 143 of RFHL01001379.1, forward strand.
CCCTCGCGAGGGAAACGGGGCCGCGGCGGAAGGGTTTTTAAGGGGAACTCACCCCTCATACAACTCAATCGGCAGGCCGTCCGGATCAGCAAAGAAGGCAAAGCGCTTGCCTGTCCCCTCGTCCACCCGGATGGGTTCCACCGTCACGCCATGAGCCTTGACTTGCGCCACGCCTTCCTCAATGTCGGCGACGGCCAGAGCCAGGTGGCGCAGGCCCTGCGCCTCGGGGTAAGAAGGGCGCGGCGGCGCCCCCGGAAAGGAAAAAAGCTCAATCTGATACTGCCCCGCAATCGCCAGGTCCCCCTTCCACGATTGCCGGGCCTCCCGATAGGTTTCCTGCAACAAGGTACAGCCCAGCACCTGCGTGTAGAAGGCCCTCGACCGGGCATAGTCGCTGGCGATGATCGCGATGTGGTGGACCCCCTGCGGCCGCAGCGCCGGCGGCCGCGCCGGGTCATATTCCCGCAAAAAGTCCGCCACCACCCGCCCCAGGATATTGGCAAAGCGCAGCGACCCGATCTCCTCCGGCCGGAAATAGTGCAGCCGCTCGCCCTCATAGAGCGTCAGCGCTTGCTGCGGCTGGTCGATCTCCGCATGGAAAATGTACTTGTCATTGGGCGTTGCCTCCTCATCGCCCCGCACCTCATATTTCCGGAAAAAACGGTAGGCCGACAACTCGATCCCCAATTCCTCCCGCACCTCCCGCAGCAGCGCCGCCTCCACCGTTTCCCCCGGCTCGACATGCCCCCCAAAAAGGTCCCAGTGATGCGGAAAGGGTAGCCCCGGCTTGTTGTCCCGCAGGTACAGCAGCAGCTCGCCCGCCGGATTGGTCAGAATGACCGCAGCAATCTTTTTCATCCTTCAAGATAAAGAGATTTTTAGAGGAGAGGGGTCAGATATGTTAGGCCCTTTTGCCGCATCATCATTCAGGAGGGCGCTGCGGCTGCGGCGGGACAAGCCCGCCTCCGCCGCCGGTCTCCTCCGGGGTTCGCCAGGCTCCGTCCTCCGTCCCGGCCCGCCGGGACTTCGGACCCGGCCCTCCGGAGACCTAGCGCCCCGCGAGGCCATCGCCGCCACAATGTTTTTTCGAAAAAATTCCCTCCCGGCGAAACCTCGGCTCTTGCATGGGGGTATACCCCTACAAATCCTTTATCATGTTTCGTTTCCATCCCCAACACTGGCATCAACAGCCTGCTTGTCCCCAAGCGCTCCCCCCCGGGTGTCACCCATCATGCCCGCGACAATAAGGTCGCGATCGGCCCACGTTGATGCCCGGATGGATCCTCCCTCCGGGTTTTTTTATGCCCAAAACCCAGTAAAGCAGCCATTTATGGCGTCTTTCCGGCCAGGAAAGCTTTACCCTGTGGGCAGGTTTAGGCAGGGGCAAGAGGCATGCCGGAGCGCCGCTTCTACCGACTGCGTGGATTCGCGGCAAATGTCACCGCCTCAAAAAGTCTTTTTTATGGCTTTTTGTTGTGGTTCTATCGGCCCGTAGCAGAGTGCTACATGCACCGGACTGCAAATCCGGGGACGAGGGTTGGAATCCCTCCGGGCCGTCCAGGAAGGTTCATCGTTGAGAGTTCCTCGTTCCTTGTCTCGCAGGTGCCCCAGGCACCGGTCCCGCTTCTCGCAGCGCAGCGGTCTTGATGTCTCTTATTGCCCCGTGGCGTAACGGTAACGCACCTGATTCTGGCTCAGGAGCTGCAGGTTCGATTCCTGCCGGGGCATCCCAATACGCGGCTTTCTTTGTCTCGCAGGTGCCTCCGGGCACCGGTCCCGCTTCTCGCAGCGCAGCGGTCTTGATGTCTTATTCGGAGGGTGGAGCAGCCCGGAGTGCTCGCTTGCCTTGGAAGCAAGAGATCGCAGGTTCGAATCCTGCTCCTCCGACAAAACCCGTTCAGCACTTTGCGTTGAGGGTTTCTCGTTCCTTGTCTCGCAGGTGCCCCAGGCACCGGTCCCGCTTCTCGCAGCGCAGCGGTCTGACCTCTCATCTGCGGATCGTATGTTAACCGGCAAACTACCAGCTTGTGACGCTGGCGTCCCGGGTTCGAGTCCCGGCGATCCGCCCCAATTATCTCGCAGGTGCCCCAGGCACCAGTCTCGCTTCTCGCAGCGGTCTGACGTCTCAAAAAGCGGTCTGACCTCTCACAATGCCCCGTGGCGCAATGGTAGCGCATCTGACTTTGGCTCAGAGGATGCAGGTTCGATTCCTGCCGGGGCATCTCTACTTGTTGCGGGTTGACGGGTTCCTTGTTCCCCGTTCTTTGTCTCGCAGGTGCCCCAGGCACCGGTCCCGCCTCTCGCAGCGTAGCGGTCTGACGTCTCAACTGCGATGGAAGCTCAACTGGCTGAGCGCCGGTCTCCAAAACCGGCGGGTGCAGGTTCGACTCCTGTCCATCGCGCTCCAGAGAATCCTATTTCTCTTTTCTTACCCCGGCAGAATGCGTAGTTTTGTGGGTTGAATGACAGACCTTCATGCCACACCGATGCGCATATCGACCCTGATATTTTGCCTGCTCTGTTTCGGAGCGGTCTCCCTGCGGGCACAGGAAGCGCCCGCCCGCTGGGCCATCCGGCTGGACCTTGCCCAGCATCCGGCGAGTCTCGCTGTGCCCCGCTTCAACCCGCTGCATCCCGGCCTGCGGGCCGGGCTGGTGTACCATTGGAATCAGCACCCACGGCATCGCCTCAAGCAAGGTGCCTACCTCGGGTACTTTTACCATCAGCACCTGCAACATGCCGCACAGCTCTATACCGAGCTGTCATACGAATGGGTACTGGGCCAGGGAGTACGCTTGACTCCCCTGGCTCTGGGTGGGGGCTATGTGTTGTCGGTCTCGGATGCCCCATCGGTGACCTGGGATCCGTCTAGCCAAGGCTATGTTTCCCAGGCTTTCCCCGCCCGTAGCAACTGGCTGCTGTCCCTGGGCAGCGAACTGGCCTTTTCCCCGGGCTGGGAGATCGCCCGGCGCCCCTTTACCCTGGCCCTGACCTACCGTATCCAGGTCCAGGGTGTTTTTATGCGGGAAAATATCCCTGTGATGGCCTATGCGCCGCTCATGCTGGGCCTCTCCCTGCCCCTTCAGGCGACCGACTAATGCGGTGCCGCGCGACATTTATCCCTTCTTTGGTCTCTCACTTTGCTACCATGTCCCGTTTTGTCCTGCTTTTCCCCTTGTTGCTTTTGTGGGCCTGCACTCCCGAGCGAGTCGGGCCCAGTGCGAGCTGCACCGCTGATGCCACCCTGCCCAGCGCTACTTCCCATCCCAAAGCCGCCGCCATTCAGGCCCTGATGGACGAATATGTCGCCAAGGGTATCCCCGGGATGACAGTGCTTGTCGCCGACAGCAACGGCATCTGGTATGCCAGCGCGGGCTACGCCAGTCTGGAGGATCAACTGCCCATGCAGCCCTGCCACATCAACAAGCTGGGGAGCGTGACCAAGATGATGATGGGCGCCCTGGTCTGGACCTACATTCAGGACGGTCTTCTCATAATTGATGCGCCCATCTCCACCTACATTCCAGAGGTGGCGGCGGCCCTGCCCTATGGCGACGACATCACCCTGGCCATGCTGCTGGAACACAGCTCCGGGATCTATGACATCGCCCGCGACCTGGGCTATAACCTGGCTGTGATCAATGACTTCTCCCGCAGCTGGACCCCAGAGGAGATTCTGGCCTATGTCGAAGGCAAAGAGGCTACCCATCGTCCTGGGACGGCGGTGGCCTACTCCAATACAAATACCCTGCTGGAAGGCATGATCCTGGAAGCCGTGACGGGCCGGCCGCATGCCGAGCTGCTGCAGGAGCGGATTTTTGATCCGCTGGAGATGAACAGCACGGTCTATTTTGATTACCGCCGGGACTTCCCCCGGGGCGAGGTGACGCAAGGCTACCTCGACCTGAACAACGACGGCGGAGCCATCCAGAACATCTCGGCCCTAAACCCCGGTAGCGGCAACGGCTACACCGGCGTGTACTCGACGGTGACCGATCTGTACCGCTTCATGCGGGCCCTGCTGGTGGAGCAGACGCTCATTTCTCCCGAAAACCTCGCCTATATCGTTGCAAATGGTCTGGATACTCCGGGGGGTACCTGGCGCTCCAGCCCGGGTGGCATCCACGATGAGTTTCGGGATGTGCTCCCGGCCGACATCCATGCCTACGGTCATGCCGGCGGGGACATTGGCTATTCGGCCAACCTCAACTACCTTCCCCATAACGGGACGATCTTTGCCGCGACCTTTAACTACGGCACCAACCTGAACACACCCCTAGGGGAGGAGTTGGGGGCCTTACGCAGGGCGCTTATTCAGCTGATGGCGCAGTAGGAGCGGTCCGGTGAAAGACATACCAGGCCCAGGCGATCAGCACAAATTGAATGGGCAGGCGCACCCAGGCCGCCATTTCGCTCCCTACCACAGGTGTTTCGATTACCAGGTCCCGGATATGGAGGGGCAAATACACCAGAAACATCAGGGAGGATAGCCCAGCGGCTGCCCGCCGCCATCGGGGCCAGAGCAGACCTATCCCCAGGATGAGCTCGGCCATTCCGGAGAGGTAAATCCAAAAGGTGGGGTAGGGGACCCAATCCGGGAAAAAACCCAGCAAGAAGGCTGGACTCAGAAAGTGCCCGGCTCCGGCCAGAAGGAGCATGATGCCCAGAGCAATGGGGAGAGGATGGAAATCAGACGCATAAACAAGGGGGGTTAATCATTCCGCTCGTAGATCAGGAGGTCGCCCAAATCCACAAAGGCCCGGGCTGGCAGGTCATGTACCCGCAGCCGTAAGGTATGCAAGCCGGGCGGGAGTTCATACTTGAAAAAGAGCTCGTGTCCCCGCCGCCGGAAATCCAGCGGGAGCTGCCACGTTTCGTAGGGGCCGCCGTCCAGACTGAAGTCGATGGCCACAACGTGGTCGTCCAGGGTTTGCTCGGCGGTGGTCGGGGCCCAGTGGGTATTGTCGAGGTTGCCCGCCTGCCCGCGCAGGACGATGCCGACCCCTTCAAAAGCATAGGCC
>RFHL01001380.1 GCA_003696875.1 Bacteroidota bacterium
CCCCCTCCGCAGCGCCCACCTGAATCTCCCGATATGAATTGTCCGCCCACTAACGTATTTTTAGGACAGACGGCTGGTGACCCGCCGGGGACCACCCGCGTCTGAAACGCAGCAAAACTCTTACGATGAAAAAGTTTCTGAAAATATCGGCCCTGACCTTGGTGGGGCTCTTTCTGCTCCTGCTGGTGGCGCCTTTTTTCTTCCAGGGCAAGATCCGGGAGATGGTGGAAACGGAGGCCAATCGGAGCCTGAATGCGCAGGTGTATTTTGGCGAGGTGGGGCTATCGTTTATCCGGAATTTTCCGCAGGCCCGGGTGAGCATCCGTGACTTTGGGGTAGTGGGCAAGGGGGCCTTTGTGCGGGATACCCTGGTGCAGGGCCGGGAGCTGGCCCTGGTGGTGGATATGGCCAGCATCTGGAGGGGCGGCGACCTCCGCATCCGGGGACTGGACCTGGACCGGCCCAAGATGCGGCTGGTCTATCTCTCTGATGGCCAGGCCAATTGGGACATCGTGCCGCCGGATACGGCGGCGACGGCCCCGGCCGACACCGGCAGCAGCAGCTTTCGGATTGCGCTGGAGCGCTACCGCCTCTCGCAGGCCGAGATCGTCTATGTGGACGAATCCCTGCCGATGACGCTTAGTCTGAAGGGGATGGACCACGAAGGCCGCGGTGATCTGACCGCCACGGTCTACGACCTGGCTACGGAGTCCGAGGTGGCCGACTTTTACGTCGACTACGACGGCATCACCTACTTCCAGAAAGCCAAACTCAGCGCCGATGCGGTGCTGCACATCGACATCACCCGCGACATCGTGATGGCTTTCAAGGATAACCGCTTTGTCCTTAACGGGATGGCGCTGGGGCTCGACGGTAGCATGACGCTGCCCGAAGGGAGCGATGACATCGTCATGGACCTCAGTTTTGATACCCCAGGGACAGACTTCAAGAGCCTCCTTTCGCTGGTACCGGGGGCCTATACAGCCGACTTTGCCGACATCAAAGCTGAGGGGGATCTGGCCTTCAATGGGTATGCCCGCGGGATCTACAACGACAGCCTGATGCCGGCCTTTGGCCTGACACTCAAGGTACCCGGCGCCCGGCTACAGTATCCCGATGTGCCCGAGCCGATCACCAATATCCGCATCGATATGTCGGTGGAAAATCCTGATGGGGACCCGGAGAATACCCGCATCGACTTGCGGGATTTCCATGCCGATCTGGGGCAGAACCCCATCGACATGCAGGCCCGCATCGCGGGCCTGAGCCACATGACGGTTGATGGCCGGGTCGATGCCCGCCTGAACCTGGCCGAGCTTACCCAGATGTTTCCGGTGGAGGGAACTGATCTCAAGGGCTCTTTCCGCCTGCAGGCGGAGGCCAAGGGCGTATACGACCAGGCGCAGGGGCGCTTCCCGGAGATGAATGCCGAGATGGAGATGGCCGATGGCTATCTGAAAAATGCCGAATACCCCGCCGAGCTCACCGAGCTGGGCTTTCTGGCCCGCCTGAGTGACCCCGACGGGCAGCTGAGTTCGGCGGTGATGGAGGTGCCCAACTTCCACTTCTTGCTGGATGGCGAGCCCGTAGACGGGCGCCTGGAGGTCCAGAATTTTGACAATCCCGCCTACCGCCTGCAGGCGGCGGGCCACCTGGACCTGGAAAAGCTGCTACAGGTCTACCCCATCGAGGGGATGAATCTGTCGGGTCGTCTGGTGGTGGAGGACTTCGAAACCCGCGGCACCTATGCCGACATTGAGGCCGAAAACTATATGAACCTCCCCACCCGGGGGACGGTGCGCCTGGAAAATTTTGTCTACACCGATGCCGAGTTGCCCGCTCCGGTCAGCATCGCCCAGGGCACGGCCACCTTCACCCCCGAGCAGCTACAGCTGACGGGCGTCTCCGGGCAGGCAGGTCGCAGCGATTTTGCTGTGGAGGGCAATCTGACCCAGTACCTGGCCTATGCCCTGGCCGATGAGGCCACCCTGGGCGGGCAGATCAGCCTGCGGTCGCAACTGCTGGACCTGAACGAGTGGATGAGCGAGGAGGAAACCCCGGCTGATCCTGCCCCGGGCGAAGAGGTGCCGCTGGAGGCCATCCCCGTGCCTGACAACCTGGACCTGGGCGTGCGGGCCGATCTGGCCGAGGTGCATTATGACGATCTCGTGATCGAAGACCTGCAAGGCGACCTACGCATCGCCGATGCGTCGGTGGTCCTGGAAGAGACCCGCTTCCGCATGTTGGGAAGTCAGGTGGCAATGAGCGGAGCCTACCAGACGAAAAACCCGGCCACGCCGGCTTACAACTTCTACCTGGACGTGGACCAGCTACAGGTCGAGAAGGCCTTTCAGACCTTCACCGTGGTGCAGCGCTTTGCCCCGGCCCTGGAGTTTGTGCAGGGAGTGGCCAATCTGGAGTTTGGCATTTCGGGCCTGCTGGCCCGGGACATGATGCCCATCCTCGAAGAGGTCAACAGCCTCGGCGTATTTACCATGGTGCGGGGCGGCATCGAGCAGATGCCGCTGCTCAGCGGGATTTCCAGCGTGACCAAGCTGCAAAACCTTACCCCGGTGGACCTGAAAGAGGTTTCGGGTAAATTTGAGATTGCCGATGGCTTTCTCCATATCGCGCCCATCGACCTCAAGGCAGGGGCAACCGTACTCGCCTTGAGCGGCTCGCAGCGCCTGACCGGCGAGATGGACTACGTGGTGCAGGTGGATGCGCCCTCTAACCGGGTGGACCAGGCCGCGACGGCGGCCTTGAGCCGGCTTGCGGGCACGACCATTGCGACCGGGGACCGCTTGCAGGTCAACCTCCGGGTGCGGGGCACCCGCGCCAATCCGCAGATCACCGGAGCCGGGGGCGGCACCGGCGACCAGGTCAAGGACCAGTTGTCCACCGCCGCCGAGGACAAGCTGAACCAGTCCTTAGGGACCGATGTGAGCCTGGATCGCGACAGCCTGCGCGGGCAGGCGCAGGCGATCGGCGAGGTCGCCAGCGACAGTGTCAAGGCGCTGGCCCAGGAGGCCAAGCAACAGGTGGCCGACAGCCTCGCCGCCCTGGGCGACCAGGCCAAGGAAGCCCTACAGGAGGAAGCGAAAGAACGTGTAGGCGAGGGCGCCCAGCAGGCCCTCGACAGCCTCAAGGCCAAGTTTGGCTGGCCCAAGCGGAAGAAGAATTGAGGGAAAGGCCCGCGCTACTGCGTCTTATGGGTATTCAAAACCGAACTGGAACCTGACTAAGGTGTCTTCCTTGAACTCGTAGCCGGCGTAGTAGCTCGGCATGTTGTATCGCTGCAAAAAGGGCGATCCCTCAAAATCATCTACCCAGTAATGAAGGGTGATTGATTCAGCGCCGGAGATCGAGTCCGGTAACCCTTTCAGCGATTCGATGGCCTCCCTTGGCATCCCAAGCCGTATCCCGCTTTCGGTGATGAATGCGGAGACATCCGTCATAGGTTCGAGGGGGGCAGGCTGACCGGTATAGCGGACGCGCACCTCTGAGAAGGCCTTGGCGTAACCCCCTGGGTGAAAGAAGACGGTCAGCATTTGGGCGCCATCACGGCTGAGGACATGGGCCGCCGGGAGCTCGGCCATATCCTCGACGAGGCGGTCCATGACGTCTTCCCCCAGAAAGGCGTCTACGTTATCTGTTCGGAACAGCCGGATCGGCCCAATGCTGGTATCCGGGACGAAGACGGCCATGGGCGCGGGGGGGTGTCCTGCCACAGCCTCAGGCTCGCCCTGCTGCTGCTCATGGTTGCCGGGGGCACAACTGACTAGGAGCAGGAGGCTGAAGAGGGGAATGAAAAAAGACGGCATGACGAAGCGGTGTAAAGGGTGAAAGGGGCAGCGGGTGATCATTCC
>RFHL01000128.1 GCA_003696875.1 Bacteroidota bacterium
CGTCTTACTTCCTCCAGCCTGCTCTTTCTTCTCCTCCTCGCCTGTCAGCCCCAGCCAGTAGCAGAGGTCCCCGAGCGGCCCAACATCCTGCTCATCATGGCCGATGACATCGGCTTTTCGGACCTGGGCTGCTACGGCAGTGAGATTGAGACGCCGCATATCGACCGCCTCGCCGAGGCGGGTCTACGCTTCACGACCTTCTACAACATGGCCAAGTGCGACCCTACGCGCTCGACTCTGCTCACCGGCCGCTATCAGGGCGGCCCGGGGGCGGTACACCTGGCCCAGCTCACCCGGCTGGCCGGGTACTTCAATATCATGAGCGGCAAGGAACACTTTAACCAGTGGGTGCCCGACTACTGCCGGGCGGAGAATGTCTTCGACCACAGCTTCACCTTTTGGGCCACGACGGAGTACTTTCGCCCCCCGGGGGGTGAGTTTGAGCGGCCTTTCTACCTGGAGGGACGTGAGCTCAGAGCAGATGAAATCGCCTACGAGCAGGCGCCCATGTACAAGACCGATTTCATCACCGACTATGCCCTGCGATGGCTGGATGAGGCCTTCGAAAAAGACCAGCCCTTTTTTCTCTATCTCCCTTACCATGCCGCGCATTACCCCCTGCAGGCCAGGCCCGAGGACATCGCCAAGTACCGGGGCCAGTACCAGGCCGGCTGGGACAGCCTCCGGCAGGTGCGCTTTGCCCGGCAGCAAGCCTTAGGTATCCTGCCGCCCGGCACCCGCCTAAGTCCGCCCGAGAGCAATCGCAACCGCTTTCGCGGGCCCCTCCTCCCCAGCTATACCGACTATCGCCCCTGGGACAGCCATAGCCTGGAACAACAGGACTCTCTGGACCTGGAGATGGCGGTCTTTGCTGCCATGATCGATCGCATGGACCAGAATATCGGCCGGGTCCTGGCCAAGTTGGAGGCCGCCGGCAAATTGGACAACACCTTGGTGATGTTTCTCGTCGACAATGGCTCCTGCCCTTTCTACAGCAACAAAATCCCCGAGGTGCGGCCCGGCCCTGACAGTTCCTACTGGAGCCTGCGCGCCACCTGGGCCAATCTCGGCAATACCCCCTTCCGGCAGTACAAGCAATGCGGCCACGAAGGCGGCAGCCATACCCCCTTCATCGCGCACTGGCCGGGAGTGATCGAGGCGGGGACCATCACCCACCAGCCCGGTCATGTGGTGGACATGGCCCCGACCTTTCTGGACCTGCTCGGGATCGACTATCCCGACTCGGTGGCGGGACATGCGACCCTGCCCCTGCAAGGAGAGAGCCTGCTACCCGTTTTTCAGGGAAAAACCCGCGCAGAGCCCGCCTACTTCATCTCGGGCCTGGACAGGTTCCGGATGTACCGCAGCGGCGATTACAAAATCGTGCGCCTCAACGGCGGCCCCTGGGAACTGTATCAGATCCGCGAGGATCCCAGCGAGCTAGTAGACCTGGCGCAGGCGCAGCCTACCCTGGTCGACTCCCTGGCCCAGGCGTATGAGGGGGTGTGGGAGGGGGAATAACCACATGACCATCAATAAACTACCCATATTTCCCCACTTCCCCATTTCCCCACTTCCC
>RFHL01001381.1 GCA_003696875.1 Bacteroidota bacterium
CCTCGGAACAGATTCGGTGGCCGTGTGTGACTCGGCCGTCCTTGATGCCGGTAACCCCGGTGCCTCCTACTTCTGGACCGGTCCCAACCCCGGCAACCAGTCTACCACCCAGCAGACCTTTACGGTTCTGGCCACGGGTACCTACACCGTCACGGTGACGGCCCTGGGTTGTACGGCGACCGATACGGTCATTGCCGAGGTGTTCCCGGCTCCGGCGGTGGAACTGGGCGACGACTTCGCCAGCTGTAACCCGGTAACCCTGGATGCCGGTTCTGACGGGGTGTCCTACACCTGGTCTACCGGGGATACCACCCAGACGGTGATGATTATGCCCCCCACGACGGGTACGGACACCATTTCGGTCTCCGTTACCAACAGCTTTGGCTGTGTGGTCGATGATGAGATCGCGATCTCGGCCGGGGTACCGCCGATGGTGGATCTGGGTCCGGATACCACCGCTTGTGACAGCTACGAACTGACCACCATGTCTGTCCCGGGTGCTACCTACCTGTGGTCTACGGGTGAAACCAGCCCGGCCATCACGGCTACGACGACTGATACCTACGTGGTGACAGTGACCGACTCGACGGGTTGTGAGGCCAGCGATACCGTACAGGTAGACGTGACGCCTACGCCGGTCGCAGCCGCGACCTTCGACAACCCCAACTACGACTTCACGGTCGACTTCGTCAACCAGTCCACGCCGCCTACCGGCGCTGACTACCTGTGGGACTTCGGGGACGGCTTTGGCACCAGTACGGATGCCTCGCCTTCCTACACCTACGTCCTGCCGGGCACCTACCAGATCACCCTGATCGTGAGCAACGAATGTGGTTCGGATACCACGCAGTTCCTGCTCGGTGGGGTGAGCGTGGATGATGACGCCTTCAGCCGCACGCTGGAAGTTTACCCCAACCCGACGCAAGGGCTCTTCCACATCAGCAGCCGGGATCTCCAGGCTGAGGAGCTGACCATCGAGGTGACCGACGCCCGCGGGCGCGTGATCCTGGAGCGGGTGATCAGCAATGTCTTCGGCGGCTTTACGCAGCCGGTGGACCTGAGTGCCGAAGCCGAAGGGGTGTACAACATCCGCATCTCCGATGGGGAGCACACGGCGACCAAGCGGGTGATCCGCAACTAGGTTGTCAGACCTTCTCAACGCTACAAAGGCGGGCTTCGGCCCGCCTTTGTAGCGTATTTACCTCCGACAAGGGCGGCCTTTTCCCCAAGGTGAACTTGTAGTTTAGGGGATGATTTACTTTTTTTGCAAACCAGTTTGCACAGGCTTTATCAAAGCCGGCTCATTGGGTTCATTAAACAAGCATTTTTTCGAACGAATAGGCTGATAAGGCCCTGCCGGTCAAGGGGCCGGATCTTACTAATGCGTACGCATATGGCAAAGAAAGTGAAGGAGCGCGAGCTGGAAGCAGATATCCTCGATCAGGAAGAAGGGAAAGAGGTCTCCGTCGAGTCGTTTATCACCGATAACCGCAACCTGATCCTGGTAGTCGCCGGGATCATCGTGCTGGTTTTGGGGGGATATTCTTTTTATCGCTATAACCAGCGAGCCAAAAATACTGAGGCTCAGGAAGAGATGTTCCAGGCGGTCTACTACTTTGAGCAGGACTCGCTGGAAAAAGCCCTCCGTGGAGATGGCCAATACCTGGGCTTCGAAGACATCGCTGACGAGTACAGCGGCACTGATGCGGCTAATCTGGCCACCTACTATCTGGGGCTGATCTACCTGAAGCAGGGAGACCTGGACACCGGGGTCGATTACCTCAAGCAGTTCAAGACCGGTGAGAACATGCTTTCTATGGCGGCTTACATGGCTTTGGGTTTCGCCTACGAAGATCTGGGCGATCCCTCCGAAGCGGCAAGTTATTTTGAGCGGGCGGCCCGTACCCCGGGTGAAAATTCCCAGACCACGCCGATGATGCTGATGAATGCCGCCCGGAATTATGAAGCGGCAGGTGAGCCCGGCAAAGCCCGCGATATTTACCAGAAAATCAAGTCCGAATATCCCACTTCCTCGGAAGGGATCGCGATTGACAAATACCTCGGCCGCGTAGCCGAATAAAGGAACCGCCCATGGCACATGACCTATCGGACATCCAGTACACGGGTAATCTGCCCCATCAGACGGACCGGGTAGTCATTGTGGTCAGCAAGTGGAATCCCGACATCACCGAAGCGCTCTACGAAGGAGCGCTTTCGGTCTTGAGGGGGGTAGGGGTACGGCCCGAAAACATCCTTCGCTACGAAGTGCCCGGCTCGTATGAACTCCCGGCTGGCGCCAACATCGCCCTTAACAAGCATTACAACCTCGACGGCGTCATCTGTCTGGGCTGTGTGATTCAGGGTGAAACCCGGCACTTCGAGTTTATCGCCCAGGCCGTAGCTCAGGGCCTGATGCAAGTGGGGCTCAACCACAATAAACCGGTGATTTTTGGGGTCCTGACTCCTGATACCCTGGAGCAGGCCCAGGCCCGCGCCGGAGGCGCGTTGGGGAATAAGGGTGCCGAAGCGGCCGTCGCGTTGCTGGATATGATTGACTTAGAGCGCGGCTAAGCTCAGTATCTGTAACATACCGTGAGTTTTGGATAAGCGGAGAAAGACTATTCTCTAATCGACTGTTTATCACGTGTTTGATGTCATCCTGAGCCAGCCCGAAGGGCGCCAGTGAAGAATCTATAGGACAGATGAGATGCTTCGCTTCGCTCAGTATGACAATCATCGATTGGAGCCATTCAAAGCGATTTTTATCCAAAACTCACGTTAATCATACACAATGCGGCCTTGGTGTTTACCGGGGCCGCATCATTTTTTTGTACTGTGGAGGGGAAACGGGTCCCCTACCAGTCCAGAAAGACGGCATTGCTCAGGAGCAGCTTGCCGCTGTGCCAGAAGCCCCGGATGATAGGTGAGTCGGCAAAGTAGACGAGTTCGCCCCGGCCGAGGGATTCGGTGCCAAAGGCGAGCGTCCTGGCCAGGGTCTCTTGTACCCGGGCTCCGGCAAAGCCGCTCACAGGGGTGCCGGAGGGGAAAGTCCCGACATTCCAGCCCTGAGGCAGGAGCGGGTACGCCTGCCGGTTGCGCTTGAGGATATAGCCCCGCTCATTCTGGCCGTAGGCCAGGGGGTGGTAGGTGTCGCAGTCAAAAGCATAGATGGCCCCCGGGACCGAGTAGCTGATCTCATAGCGGGTATTGGTCCCATAGGAGCGCCCGCTGGGCGCTGGTTGGATGTTGGGCGCCGAGGCGTCCATAAAGGCCTGAGCGAGTTGCGTGCCAGGATCCTGGTGGCCTATGGCAAAGGTATTCAGGGCTTTTTCCAGGGCAACTACGCGCCCCCCGCGGCGGACGTAAGCGAGAAGCGCTTCTGATTCCTCCCCATAGCGACCCGAAGGCAGCAACAGGACATCATAGACGTCCAGATCGACCCGGTGCAGATAGCGGGTGTGGAGCGTATGCAGCGGAAAGCCCAGGCTTTCCTCAAAGAAATGCCAGAGCTCCCCATAGCTGGTTGCCGAAACGCCCGGTCCGCCGACCAGGCCTATTCGTGGGGCGAGCAGGGGGATCACCTCGTCCGATCCGAGGTCCGGTCCCGACTCAGAGCGGCCGGTATACACCGGCGACAGGCTCTGCCGGTGGGTGCGGGCCAGTTGGAGGAGGGTGCTGTCAAAGGTGGGGAGGTGATTGTCCCGGCGGCTAAATACCAGCGTGCCCGCTGCAAAGGGCTGGCCTTCCAGCCGGATCGGTGACTGAATCTGCCGGACCCGGAGACCGGCCTGCCAGGCAGCGACCATCAGTTTGGCGGCCTGGACATCCTGCCAGGCACAGAGGTAGGCATAGGGACGGGCTCGGATCGCAGCGGGAAGAGCCCCTGCAGGGGGCTCGGCCTGGAAAGGGAGGTTGCGTTCACACGCATAGGCTTCCAGGTCAAAGGCATAGGGGAGGGCCCAGGCGGTGAGGTCATAGGTGAGCGAATCCTCCAGGTAGGCCTCCGGCTCCATCAGGACCTGCACCAGATGGGCCTGCGGCTGTGCCGCCGGCACAATCAGATCCCCTGCCTCAGCCTTAATGCGCCGGTTTTGCTGATCCCGATAGCCCCAGCCATCGATGTACTGATCCTTTCCCTTGGGCAAATAGCCGTATTCGATCTGGTTGCAGCGCAGCAGCGTTTCGAAGGCCTGCCGACGGCCAGGCACTTCGCTCCCTTTGATCAGGTAACAGGCATGCGCGCCTGCCCCCTGGTGCCGGGCTTGCCGGTAATAGGCCTCAAACTGCTCCTGAAGCTCGTCGCGGTAGCGGTATGCGGTCTCGATGGTGGAGAGGCTGGTCACCACGTGGTGGCGAATGCGCTCGGCCAGGGCGAGGGTATCCCCGGTACCCAGATCCAGGCTCCGTCCTGCCCGGCCGGAGCCGCCCTGCTCATAGGTGAATCCGACAGCCCCCTGGAAGGTGGGCCAGGTGTCGCCATAGCTGGGATAGAGGAGGTCAAAGGTCTCGGCGGTGAAGTACAGCCAGCCTTCACGGTCAAAATAACGGGCGTGGTTTTCGGCTGTACGCTCCTGGAAGGTCTTCTGCCAGGGGGTTACCACTTCGTGGAAGGGGTGGGCCGGCGGCCCGAAAAAGTAGGGCGCTTCGGGTTCCATCTCGTGAAAGTCGACGTGTACGTGGGGCATCCACTGATGGTACAGCTGTACCCGCTGCTGGCTTTCGCGCTGGGTCTGCCAACACCAGTCCCGGTTGAGATCAAATAGGTAGTGGTTATAGCGGCCGCCGGGCCAGGGCTCGTTGTGCTCCAGGCTGTTGGGGTCCAGCTGTGGCTGCTGATGGGCGACCTGCCGATACCAGTTGACGTAGCGCTCGCGCCCGTCGGGGTTCAGGCAGGGGTCCAGGAGGACGACCACCTCGTCGAGCCAGCGGGCCGTGTCCTGGCTGGCCAGCCAGTGTAGGACCTCCATGGCTGCCTCAGTCGAGGCGGCTTCGTTGCCGTGGATGTTGTAGCTGAGCCAGACGATGGGGCAACGCCGGCCCTTGGGGGCACCCTCCAGGAAGCCGACCGTGCGCAGCTGATTCTGGCGAATGGTCTCCAACTCGGCCAGGTTTTCGGGGCTGCTGATGGCGTAAGCCTGCAAGGGGCGTCCCTCGTAGGTTTCGCCGTAGGGGATCGACTGGACCCGCGGAGAAAGCCGGGCAATCTCCTCGGTATAGGCCAGGACCCGGTGATGATAGGTGAATTGCTCGCCGAGCGCGTACCCCAGAAAGTCGCTGGGGTGGGGAAGGGGGGCGACGGGCTGAGCCGAGGCCGCCTGCAACAGCAGGGCGAGGAGCAGAAAGAGGATGCGATTCATTGATGTCGGGTAGATGCCACCCAAAATAACACGATAATCGGTAAAGACCCGATTCGACCCTACACCGATGCTAGCTAAACATCTCCCCGGTCGATAGGTTTGCATATATCCAGAATCAATCTCCGATACCCTATGTCCGAGCTGCCCCCGGATCCCTTGCAGGAAGAATTTGATCGCTTTGTGGCCTTTGGTACCCTGCTGGACCAGCAGACCCGCCGCTATCTGGTGGCGTATCTGCGGGCCCGGCTGGAGCCGGGTTACCCGCCGCCCGAGGAGCTGGACGACACCTACTACCGCTACTTTACCCAGGCGCTGGACCATCTTTTTGCCGGCAGCGACTTGCTGGCGCTCCTGCAGGACCGGCCCGCGCTGTCGCGGCAGGTGGCGGTAGATATGTTGCAGTGGATGCGGCAGGCCTATCAGCGGGTGGAAGAAAAAAATCCCTTTGCGGAGGAACAGCAGCGGCTGCGGGCAGCGGGCGTCATGCCGCTGCGGGAGGTGACCCTCCGCTTTCCGGTCATGCTCGACTACCTGAAGCATCAGTATGCCGATACCGACTTTGAGACGGATTTTTATCAGGATAAGCTGCGGACCTGTGTCGGCCGCAGGGAGTTCGAGGCTATGGATGCCGATAGCCGGGATCGCTTTGAGCGCATCTTTCACGATTTGCTGGCGCAATGGGACGCCCGACTGAGCGCGCGCCTGCTCGCCTGGCAATTGGCGCGTTTGGAAGAAGAGCGGGAGCGATTCCAGCAATCGCTGGAGGCCAAGGTCATGGAGTACCAGCGTCTGTTTCGCCTCATTTCCCCTTTCGAGTCCTATGTGGGAAAATATTGGGACCTGTCCTATTTTCCCACATAGGAC
>RFHL01001382.1 GCA_003696875.1 Bacteroidota bacterium
CAGTATAGCCGTGGGTAACAAAAACGCGCTCGGCTCCGGTGGCTTTGATGGCTTGCAGGAGTCCTGGCCAGTCAGCATGATCGCTCAGGATAAAGCCGCGGTCGACGGCACGGCGGCGGCGGGCCCCGCGCAAGCGCATCCAGCCCGAAGCATAGCCTAGGGCAAGGGGTTTAAATTTTTTGATCCAGGAGGAACCCAGGACTGATGGTACCGCCAACACCAGATTGCCGGGATAATCTTTTGGAGAGATGTCTTTGGTGACGCGTACCGTTTGGGGTAGCGAAATACCCTGTGCGCGCAGTACCTCATTGGTGTTCTCAACGGCTCCGTGGGTATAGATGGTGCCGATGTCGGGGTCCAAAGCCCGCAGTAAGCGTTGCGCCTTACCCAAGGCATAGGCGAAGAGCATACTGACCTTACCCGCAGCTTGGTTGGCGCGCCACCAGTCGTTGATATCGGCATAGACTTCGGCTTGGGGTGCCCAGCGGTAGATAGGGAGTCCGAAGGTGCTTTCGGTGATAAAAGTATGGCAGCGCAGGGGCTCGAAGGGTTCCGAAAGGCCATCCTCTTCAAGCTTATAATCGCCGGAGGCAACCCAGACCTCTCCCTGATATGCTACCCGAATCTGGGCAGAGCCCGGAATATGGCCTGCCGGATGAAAAGAGAATTGGACGCCATTGATGGTGGTTGTACGGCCGTAGGCGACGGTTTGGAGCTTGATTTTACCCAGGCGATGACGCATGACCGGCGCTGCGGCTTCGGTGGCCAGGTATGCCTGATGCCCCCAACGGGCATGATCGCTATGGCCGTGCGTAATGAGCGCCTTGGGGACGGGGCGCCAGGGGTCGATATAGACATCGGCCTGCGGACAATATAAGCCACGATCAGTAAATTCGATGAGCATAAGTAAGGCTTGCTAACCTTTAACCGCAGGAGCAGGAGAAGTGTTTAGGTAGAATGCTATAAGGTGAAACTGGCGCGGTCGTCCTACGTTTTTCGCCTGGTGAGCCCCCACGAATAGCGCCGTCAATTTTTTACACTACGCAGTAGCCGCTGAGCCTGGAGGACGATAGCTCGACTAGCGATGCGCAGTAGCCACGCCTGCGGGCGCGGACCTGCAGGGTTAAGCAAGCGGGCTTAAGCTAGCACCTGCTACCTACTACTGCCTGCTAGCACCTGCTAGCGCCTACGAAGAGCCTGGGTACAGCGCCCCCACCAGGGTGGGGGCACCCGCCCCGCCCGAGCGCTGCGCCCTGCTTGCCGACCCGCGGCAGCAGGACACCAC
>RFHL01001383.1 GCA_003696875.1 Bacteroidota bacterium
CGCCTATCTGGAAGCAGGTAAGCGCATTGTAAAAACCTCCTTTGAAACCCTGAGCGGACACCTCAAGGCCGCTCTGCAGGCAGAGGGCGTACCCGGCGCACTGGACTACTGCCACACGGCTGCTTACCCACTCACCGACTCTTTGAGCCGGGCGATGGCGGTTTCGATCCGGCGCACGAGTCTCAAGCCTCGCAATGCCGCCAACACCCCTGACTCCCTGGAGCGGGAGATGCTCAACCAACTGGCGGCCATGGCCTCTCCGCAACCCCAGGTGGTTGCGACCGGGGAGGGACGATACAGCTATTTTCACCCGATTATGGTGCAAGAGGCCTGCTTGGCCTGCCATGGGAAGCCAGGCGAAAGCCTTTCCCTTGCCCATCAAGCGCTGATCCAGCAGCGTTATCCTGCCGATCAGGCCACCGGGTATACCGAAGGCGATTTTCGGGGCATGTGGCGGGTCGATTTTGTAGAAGGCCAAAACCCTCAATTAGAATGAACACACATACTTCTATCCCTAAGGTCCAGATCGCTATGGAAAAGTGCGGCTACCAATCTCTGCATCTGATGGATGATCCGGATAAACTGAAGCGGGTGGCCCGCCTTATGAAAACGGTCGGGCACCCTTCGCGGATTCTGATCATTGATCTGCTGCTGGAGCAGGATCGCCTGCCGGTCAAGGATATCTACGAAGCGGTAGACATCAGCCAGTCCAGCGCCTCACAGCACCTCAAGGCGCTGGAAGATGTGGGGATCCTGATCTCTGAGCGGGAAGGGAAGCACATCTGCTACATGATCCAAAACAACCAGGTGCGCAACCTGCTGGGATGCGTAACGGCCTGTACCGACTGCTAGCCCCCCCGCGATGGACACCCCGCGCCGCCGTGACACCAGCCCAAAAGAGGTCTGGTATCGGGTGTGGGTCGCGATAACCGCGCGGCCTGTGTTTTTCCAGACGCCTGGCAACACTTTCGCCCATTCGCTCTTTTTATCTTTAGCCTCTTTTCTCTGGCCTGAAGCAAGACGCTTCGGCGCAGATGTCTTTTACACACCTATTTAACCCTTTACTTTCGGTTTTTCTATGGAAAATCAAGAAGCACCCATGTACAGCATGCCCCGCATTGGCGATCCCGCCCCGGACTTTACCGCCAAAACCACGGCAGGTGAGATTACCTTTTCAGAGTTCAACAAAGGAAGCTGGGTCATCCTTTTTTCGCACCCGGCCGATTTTACCCCGGTCTGTACGACCGAGCTGACGGCCTTTGCCGAGGAAAAGGATTTCTTCGCCGCTCACAACACCAAGCTGATCGGACTCAGCATTGACTCGATCCACGCGCACCTCGCCTGGGTCAACAATGTGCACAAAAATCTGGGCGTCCTGATGGACTTTCCCATCATCGCCGACCTGGATATGAAGGTGTCCCAGAAATACGGGATGCTGCATCCCGGCGAGAGCGAAACGGCGGCCGTGCGCGCCGTCTTCTTCATTGATCCCCAGGGCAAGATGCGTCTGGTGATGTACTATCCCCTGAATGTGGGCCGCAACATGGAAGAGATCAAGCGAGCGCTTGTCGCCCTCCAGACCTCTGACGCCAACAGCTGCGCCATGCCAGTTAACTGGACCGAAGGGGCCCAGGTCATCGTGCCTCCGCCCAAGACCGTGGATGAGATGCAGGCCCGTCTGCAGGACGATACCATCGACCGGGTAGACTTCTACCTGGCTCGCCGCAGCCTGTAAAGCCTGCTTTTGACTACACACAAGTAGGGCCGCCTCAATTGAGGCGGCCCTTTA
>RFHL01001384.1 GCA_003696875.1 Bacteroidota bacterium
GGAGAGGTTGGGATAATGATCGAAGAGCGGATTGCGAATGAGCCGCCATGAGCGGGAGGCTGCCGTCAGATCGCCGGCCTGCGAGAGGGCAAGGAAGGTCTCGTACAGCATGGAGACCGGTTTTTCCGGGGCAGCCAGGATCACCGGGAGCAGGTCGGCTGCGCCTTCCTCTACGGCCTGCAGGTCCAGCCGGCCCTCGGCGTCAAAGGGCGGCGCACCGCCGCCAAGGAGCGGGTAGGCCGGCCAGATTTCTTGCAAAAAAGCCAGCGGAAAGCCCTGGTAAACAAGGACCGTATCGGGGGTAACAACAGCTTGGAGCGCTTCGAGATGCGCAGGGATGATCGCGCGGAGCATAGGGCGTTTTTCGGATGAAACTTGCTACGCAAAGGTCCCCAAATTTGCCACAGGATCAAAATGAGAGGGGAGAAGCCAGAAGCGATCCCGCAAGCGGGACTTCGCTTCGCTCAGGAAATGCGAGATCGGCCCGGGATGGGCCTGCGAGAAGTAGCTAAACCTCAAACCAGGAACCTACCCTTCCCCTTCCTTCGCCCGGCGGTCGTTGAGCCTGTCGAAATGCAGGCCTCCCCCGCATTCTCAACTTTAGAACCCAAAACGCTCAACGCATAACCCTCAACCCGGAACCCTCAACGCATAACGCTCAACGCTTAACCCGGAGTTGAGGGCACCTGCGAAGAATCTCGCCAGACACATGAGATGCTTCACTTCGTTCAGCATAACAATCGTTGATTGGAGCCATGAGAAGCGGTTTTTGTCCTCAACGCATAACCCTCAACCCTCAACCCTCAACCCGGAACGCCGAACAATTCTACCCCATCACTCCATCCTTGATGTGGCAGATACGGTCGGCCTGCTCGGCGAGGCCGAGGTTGTGGGTGGCGATGAGGAAGCTCACGCCCAGGCTGCGGGCGAGGTCAAAGATGAGCTGGATGAGCTCATCGCTGTTGCGGGTGTCGAGGTTGCCGGTGGGCTCATCGGCGAGGATGAGCTTGGGCGAATTGATGAGCGCGCGGGCGATGGCGACGCGCTGTTTTTCGCCGCCGGAGAGCTCGTTGGGCTTGTGGTGGGTGCGCTCGGCCAGGCCGAGGCGGGTGAGCAGCTCGGTGGCCCGATCCGTCACTTCCGGGCCGGTACGGCCCGCGATCCAGGCCGGCATGCAGGCATTTTCCAGCGCCGTAAACTCCGGCAGCAGGTGATGAAACTGAAAGACAAAGCCCAGGGACTCATTGCGAAACTGTGCCCGCTGCCGCTCATTCATCATGGTGATGTTTTTGGTCCCAAAGTAAATGGAGCCGCCGTCGGCCTCGTCGAGGGTTCCCATGATCTGCAGCAGGGTGCTCTTGCCGGCGCCGGAGGCCCCTACGAGGGCGACGACCTCGCCCTCCTGCAACTGCACACTGACGCCCTTCAAAACGGCCAGCTGCCCGTAGGATTTATGGATGTCGATGGCTTTGAGTAGAGACATGGTAGGGGGAGAGGTTCCCGATTCTCGGGATTTCACTTCGTTCAACAGAGGTCAGAGGCGAGAGGAGATCCCGCAAGCGGGACTTCACTACGTTCAGGAGGGCGAGAGGCGAGACAAGACTGGGGGGGGTTGGGTTCAACAGAGGTCAGCCAAGCGATGCCTGCTGCCCGGTTTCCTGGCCGAAAGGTAGTAAAACCGGGGGATATAGCCCGGATGTTTCCCATTCTTTGATCCGGGCATTTTCTCCCTCACTGCTCAAAGGCGCTGTCGGGATCGGGGGCTTCGGAATCGGTCACGCGGATGGCGATCACCTCGGCGGTGGCGGTGCGCTGCCCGCCGGCGAAGACGTCGCACCGCAGGGTGGTCTTGCGCCCCTTGATCTCCTGTACCCGGGCGCGCAGCTCGATGGGCTGGTCGTTGGGGGTGGGGAGGAGGTAACGCACGTTGAGGGTGCCGGTGGCATAGCGGTAGACAGGCCGGGAATCAAGGCCGCGCCCTTCGGCGCGGTAGGCGGCGGCCATCGCGGTGCCCATGCAGTGGCAGTCGATCAGGCTGGCGAGGATGCCGCCATTGAGGACATTTTTCCAGCCCTGATATTTGGGCTCAGAGTGCCAGCGGCAGACGGATTCTTCGCCCTCCCAGTGAGAGCGGATCTGCAGGCCCTCGGCATTGTGGGTGCCGCAGCCAAAGCAGATGTTGTCAGGCATGTAGTCCTGAAAGACCAGGGGTTCCATGGGGGTAGGGGATAGGTTTGGGGGCGAATATAGGAGGTGTGAGCATGAGAAAAAACCGGCCGAAGGCTCCCATTGTCACCGGGAATAGAGGCTGAGAAGCAACCTGCTCCCTCCGGACATCGCCCGGAGGGAGCAGGTGCGGATATTAACCGTCCCACGCAGGCGGCGTGGGCAGGGCTCAAACATATTTGTCACCATATTTGCCCTTCATATCGCCGACGATATCCTTGATAAACTGCTCGTCGTCCTTCTTGCAGATCAGGAGGGCGTCGTCGGTGTCGACGACGATGAAGCCTTCCAGCCCCTTGAGCACCACGAGCTTTTCGGCGCGGGTGGTCTGCACCACATTGTTGTAGGCGTCGTAGACGACGGCGGTCTTGGCGTGGACGGCGTTTTCGTGATAGTCCCGCTGGGAGTTTTCGTGCACCGAACCCCAGGTGCCGAGGTCGCTCCAGCCAAAGTCCGAGGGGATGACGTAGACATTGCTGGCCTTTTCCATGATGCCGTAGTCGATGGAGATGTTGCGGCAGATGGCGTAGGTATCGCCGATGGCCTGCGGCTCATCGGGGGTATAATAGGCATCCTCAATGCCCTTGAATTGCTCGGCCATATCGGGAAGGAAGGACTCGAAGGCGGTACAAATCGTCGAGGAGGAGAAGAGGAAGATGCCGCCGTTCCAGACGAAGTCGCCGCTCTCGATGAAGGACTTGGCGACCTCCAGATTGGGCTTTTCGGTGAAGGTTTTCACCTTGTAGAAACCGCGCTTGTGCTCGTCGTCGATGTACTGGATGTAGCCGTAGCCGGTGTCGGGGCGGGTCGGGGTGATGCCTAGGGTCATGATGATGTCCTGAGAGGCGCAGGCCTGCACGCCCAGCTCGATGAGCTTGCGAAAGATGTCTTCACGGGCGATCAGGTGATCGGCCGGAGCCACGACAAAGACCGCTTCGGGGTCTTTTTTGGTGATTTTATAGGCAGCGTAGGCCACGCAGGGGGCCGTATTGCGGCCGACGGGCTCGAGGAGGATCTGGTCGTCCGTCAGGCGGGGCAGCTGCTGCTGCACCAGGCCTTTGTATCGCTCATTGGTGACCACGTAGATGTTGCTGTCCGGGATAAAGGAAGCAAAGCGGTCGAAGGTTTCCTGGATGAGGGTGCGCCCCCGGCCGAGAATGTCGTGAAATTGCTTGGGGAAGGTTTGGCGGCTCATAGGCCAGAACCGGCTGCCAATGCCGCCGGCCATGATGATGACGTACGCGTGCTGATTTTGCATGAAAAAGTGTGATTTGGCGCGTGTGATATGAGAGCGGCAAGGAGCCAGAGCGAAAGGAAACCCTTGCCGAAAGTAGGTTGACAGGTGAAAGGCGACTCTTGCAGAAGCCGCCCCAACAGGAAGAACCAGAAAGCCCGCTGGGACTTGTCTTTTTAGGTAAAGGTAACGGAAAGCCCAGACATAGGGAAATCTTTCTTTCCGTCGAAGTACATGCCGATCAGGGAGCCGGTCTGGCCCGGCGGGCGTGCGGTTCCCGTGCGAAAATTAACCATTCATAACAGTAAAATTCCCGTTTGTGCAGCATTATCTCGTTGCGCATCTCTCGGAGAGGATTCATTTTTTGGCGAAAAAATTACATCGCTTGCCGGGCCGCCCGGCACGCCGGGAGCGACTCCAGACCAAGCCAGATGCGGCATAGGGCAGGTTGGGAAAATAATCCGGCATCCGGACCTTTTTTCTTGCCTCAGGCCTAACATAGCCCGCTTTGGCCGGTGCGACAATGCCGGTGTACAACTAACATGCCAAGCCCTATTCGCTAAGCGAATTGGTATTTTTACAGAGATAACAATCGGTATGCCGAATTATCCACAGGAAAGCTGTTGTGCCAATAATCATCTGTAAATTTTACGCCAAGGGTTATGATCCGTGTATCCAACGCGAAGGGCCTCCGAGGGTGGACCCGGCAGTTGCTGTTAACGGGCCTGGTATATGTCCTGGCCTTGTTTTCGGCTTTTTCTCAACCCAATGCCAATTTTACGGCGGATGTGACGGCGGGCTGTAGCCCCTTCACCGTCCATTTCACCGACCTCTCTTCCGGGACCATCCACACTTGGTTCTGGGATTTCGGCAATGGAAACACGTCGGTCTTCGACGACGTCATCGCCACCTATACCAATCCGGGCACCTACACGGTCTCGCTGACCGTCACCGATACGCTGGCTGGCCTGTCGAGCACCCGCACGGAGGTCGCCTACATCACCGTCTACGACGATCCGGTGGCCGACTTTGCCCCGGACACCACCAGCGGCTGTGCGCCGCTGACTGTGCTCTTTACGGATCAGAGCACGGCCGGCAGCGCGGCGCTGACCTCCTGGGCGTATGATTTTGGCGATGGCCACATTGGTACGACGGCCAATCCCAGCCACACCTATACGGCGGCAGGCTACTACACGGTGACGCAGGTTGTCACCGACGCCAACGGCTGCTCGGACGTGCGGGTCTACAACGACCTGATCCACGTCACCGAGGTGGCGACGGTGGATTTCACCGCCTCGCCGCAGACCGGCTGTACCGCTCCGCTGAATGTAACCTTTACCTCCTCAGTGAGCCCGGCGGGCTCCTATGCCTATTTGTGGGACTTCGGGGACGGCACGACCTCCTCGGCCCCCAATCCCTCGCACATCTACACGGTTACCGGGGACTATACGGTGACCCTGACGGTGACCGATCCCAGCGGATGCCAGGAAACTGTACAGAAGGACAATTTTGTCCTGATCAATACCCCTACGGCCGACTTCCAGGCGCTGAATACCACCGTCTGTACCGGGCAGCCGGTGCTGTTTGAGAATCTCTCCTCCGGTGCCGACGGATACATCTGGACCTTTGGGGATGGCAATACGTCCACTGCTACCCATCCCACTCACATCTACAATGCGCCGGGCACCTACCCGGTATCCTTGACGGCCAACAACTCGGCCGGCTGTTCGGATTTTGAAGGCAAAAGCGGCTATATCACCGTCAATGCCAGTCCGGCGGTGAGCTTCACCGCCGATGACCACAATGGCTGTAGCCTCCCCTTCCTGGTCAACTTCACCGACCAGTCGATCGGCAACATCGTCTCCTGGTACTGGGACTTTGGCAACGGCAACTTTGCCAATGGCCAGAACCCCAGCACAACCTACAACACCCCCGGGGTGTATGATGTCTCCCTGACGGTGACCACCAACAGCGGTTGTGAAGCGACGGCCACCGTGCCTAACTATATCCTGGTCTCTCCGCCCGTGGCCAATTTCCTGCTGGGCCCGAATCAGGGCTGTATGCCGCTGACGGTAAACTTCCTCAATCTGAGCACCTCGCCCGCCGACCCCATCGTGGGCTATATCTGGACCTTTGGGGACGGGGCCGTCTCGGCCCAGGCCAATCCCACCCACACCTACACCGTGCCGGGGCAGTACACCGTCTCGCTGACGGTGACGACCGCCAGTGGCTGTCAGGATACCGAGATCTACCAGTATGTGGAGGTGGGGACCAAGCCGACGGTTGATTTCCAGGGCGTGCCGCGCGTCGCCTGTGTCGACGAGGCCATCAGCTTCACCGATCTCACGATCGGGGGCGGGACCGAGTGGTTCTGGAACTTTGGCGATGGCGGGGGTTCCAATGTGCAGCACCCGGTGTATACCTACCAGGATACCGGCTACTTTCCGGTGTCGCTGATTGTGTCGTACATGGGCTGCCGGGATACTCTGCAGCGGGACAGCTTCATCCACATCGTGGGACCGCTGGCCGACTTTACCATGAATCCGGCCCAGGGCTGTAATCCGCCCATGGCGGTCTCTTTCTTTGACCAGTCGGGTGGCGCCAATGTGTGGAGTTGGGATTTTGGCGACGGCAACAGCTCGTCGCAGGAGAACCCCTCGCATACCTACGTGGCGACGGGCACCTTCAACGTCACCCTGGTGGTGACCGACTCGATTTCGGGCTGTGTCAACCAGGCTACCCAGAATCTGGTCGTGACCGACCCGCAGGCGGGCTTTACGGCCTCTGATACCTACGGCTGTGCGCCCCTTGCGGTCAACTTTGGCAACACCTCGGTAGATGCCACCAACTACTTGTGGGACTTTGGTGACGGGACCACCTCGACGGCCGCCAATCCGTCCCATACGTACACCAGCACCGGCACCTACACTGTGACCCTGATTGCTTCGGACGGGGCCTGTGCCGATACGATGGTGCAGACCAGCTACATTGAGGTGATTGGCGGGACGGTGGATTTTGTGGTCAACAGCACCAATGGCTGTGCGCCCCTGCCGGTCCATTTCAATGACGCCTCCACCCCCTATCCAGGGACGAGCATTGTCGGCTGGAGCTGGCAGTTTGGCGATGGAGGGACCTCCTTTGCCCCCAACCCCAACTACACCTACAGCAATCCCGGGTCCTACGATGTCACCCTGACCATCATTGACTCCGAGGGCTGTAGCGCCAGCATCACCAAGGCCAACTATGTCAACCCGACCTACCCTACGGCGGGCTTTGTGACGACCGATACGGTCGCCTGCCCCGGGGCCTTTATTTCCTTTACCAACCAGTCCTCAGGCAATGGCCTGAGCTACCTCTGGAACTTTGGCGACGGGACCACCGGGACCGCGCCCAACCCGACGCACCTCTATCCGGGCAACGGCATCTACACGGTCAGCC
>RFHL01001385.1 GCA_003696875.1 Bacteroidota bacterium
CTGGGCAAGACTTCTTCCTTGATCAGATAGTAGGTTTCATCGTAGGAAGCAAAATCCGGCCCGGCTGCCGTTTCGCTTTCCCCCCGCCATATCTCCAGCTCAATGGGCTCCCAGCGCTTGCTCTGGGCCGAGCGATAGCAGGCGTCCATGACGGCATTGACGACGTAGCCGTCGTAGAAAGTCTCCTGCGGGGCCTCGCCCGCATCCATCTTCGCAAACATATCGGTAAACATGTGCAGGTAGCCGAGCTCAATGGTTTCGTCCCCCACCGGGAAGAGCCAACCCGTGCCCGTCTCGGCTTTTTCGGCTACATAGCCTTCCTTGCCCCCGGCCGAAAACATCTCGAAGCCGGTGCGGAGGAAGTTGTTGACCCAGATGGTGCCTTCGGTGCCCATCACTTCGTCGCGCAGGTCCATGCCCCCGCGGAAGTTCCAGCTCACCTCAAACTGGCTCACGGCTCCGCTGGCATACTTGACCAGGCCGATGGCATGGTCCTCTGCTTCAATGGGCTTGACCTGGGTGGCGGTCCAGCACATCACCTCTACCGGCCGTACCTGCTTGCCGATAAAATTTCGGCCGATCTCGATGCAGTGACAGCCCATATCAATGAGCGCCCCCCCACCGGAACGCTCCGCATCCCAGAACCAGTCGCTATGTGGCCCGGGGTGGGTCTCGCGGGAGCGGGTCCACAGCACCCGGCCGATGCTGCCCTGCCGGATGGCGGCGGCTGCCTTGAGGTTTTTGGGGGTGTAAACCAGGTCTTCCAGGTAGCCATGAAAGACCCCGGCTTGCTCCACCGCTTCGAGCATGCGCTTGGCTTCGGCGGCCGTGCGACCCAGCGGCTTGGTACAGAGGATGGCCTTGCCCGCCGCCGCGGCCGCAAGGACGGCCGGTTCGTGCACATGGTTGGGCAGGGCGATCACCACCACATCGATATCCGGATGGTTGACCGCCGTCTGCAGGTCGTCGGTGGCATGGGGAATGTCGAATTCCGTCGCCAAGGCCCGGGCAGTGGCGAGCTTACGGGCGTAGACCAACTGTACGCGGTCGCGGGAGCGGTAGCCGTGCAGAGCTTCGGTGTAAAAGCGACCGATGAAGCCTGCACCAATCATGGCGATTCGGGGCATTGGATTAGAGGTTTAGAGGCGATCCCGCAAGCGGGACTTCGCTGCGCTCAGGAGAGGCGAGACAGGAGACCAAAACGCAGGGGCATCTGGCAAGGTGCTAGCTGCGGGAATCGGTTATTGCCTCGGCCATAGTCCTAGATGATTTTCTTTTAGGGAATCAAGATAGGAGGATAATTCTGGGATCAGAATAGGGCTTTTTCTGAAAGCATGGATTATTTTACGGCATGAAACCCAGAAGAAAGGAAGGCTTTGCGGGACAGCGACTACTGGTGCTGCCCCCTGCGGTCGTGGCGCAGATGGCGGAAAATCCCCTGACGGCCCCCTTGCACCTGACCCATATTGGGTATTATCCGGTAGCGGCCCAGCATTGGGTAGAGCGGCCCGCCGGGGCGGGGGCGTTGGTCCTTATCTACTGTGTGTCCGGTCAAGGCTGGGTAGAGCAAGGGGGCTATCGGCGTGAGTTGCCCGCGCATCATGCCAGTCTGTTGCCCGCCGAGAGCGGGCATCGCTACGGCTCCGAGGCCGGCTGGGAAATCTATTTCTGGCACCTGGCGGGGCGGCTTCAGAAGTCTGTCGCTCAGCGCTTTGCGCAGGCATGGTCAACTGGGGTAGGGGCCGTTCCTTTTGAATCGGGGCGCCTGCGGCTTTTTGAAGACATGTACCGCCATCTGGAGGCGGGTTATAGTCCCCGGCACCTGGAACACGTGAACCTCGGCCTGTGGGCATTGCTTGATAGCCTGCTGTATCCTCCGGAGGCACAGCCTCACCGCCAAGGCATCACGCCCGAAGACCGGGCGATCGCCTTCATGCAGCGGGCCCTCCACCAGAAGCTGAACCTGCCGGACCTCGCCGAAGCCGCCGGGCTGTCGGTCAGCCACTTTTCCAGCCGCTTCCGACAGGCGACCGGCTACGCCCCCATGGACTATTTTTTTCGCCTTAAGGTACAGCGGGCCTGCCAGTATCTGGACCTGACCCACCTGCAGGTGCAGGAAATCGCCTATAAACTAGGGATAGAAGATCCTTTTTATTTTTCCCGCCGCTTCAAGCAGGTGATGGGGATATCGCCGCAGGGGTATCGGCGGCGGGGCGGTTGAAAGGAAAAGATGAAGGTTTGGCCTGTACCGCCGCGAAGCGTACCTTTCTCCTGGTCAACGCGAATGTCATCTATGCCCACCCCCATCGACTATACCTGGCCGGCGGTCATCCTCTGGATCGGCTTTTACCAAAGCCTGATGCTGGCCCCGGTACTGTGGGGGCGCCGGGGCGAAAACCAACTGGCGAACCGCCTCTTGGCGGTCTTCATCACGCTGATGGGGGTGCGGCTGCTGGGGCTATTGGGGCAGGAGGCTGTGGCGGACTGGCCGCCGGCGGTCCATGCCGAGCTTATCAACCCCTTGATTTTTCTCTATGGCCCGCTTTTTTACTTCTATCTGCGGGCCTTCCTGGAGCGAAAGTTTCGGTTTCGCCGGATCCACCTCTGGCACCTGGCGCCGGTCCTGCTCCCCGCCATCGGGTTGTGGTGGCTGCCGGAATCCATGCTTTCACCGGCGGGTATACAGGCCGCCCTCGCCCGTCATGACCCGTACCTGGCGGTGTTTTTGTTTTCCCGGGTGTTGTTTGGTCTGGCCTTTTTGGGCTATCTGTTCTGGGGTCTGCGCCTCATCTGGCGCTTTCGGCGGCGGGTGCAGGAAGAGGCCTCCTTCAGCGAAGGGGTACACCTGCGTTGGCTGGTCTTCCTGGCCGGGGTACTGCTGCTCCCCTTTTTCAGTGTGATCCTGGCCGTGGTGGCCCACGGCCCCCCCTCGGCCCCCGGCATGGCCCTGAGGATGGTCGCCCCCTATCCCGCCTATGCGGTGAGCCTTATGATGGCGATCCTGGCCCTGATCACCATGACCAGGCCCGAAGTCCTGGAGGGCCTGCCCGAGGTGCTCAAGGTCGAGGATGAGGACGAACTGGAGCCGCCGCGCTACGAATCCTCGGCCCTCACCGAGGATCAGAAGGCGCGCTACCTGGCGCGCCTGGAAGCGCACATGGCCGAGGCGCAGCCCTATCTCGACCCGCTGCTCACCCTGAGCGGCCTCGCCGATCAACTCGGCCTCAACAACAAGTACCTCTCCCAGGTGATCAACGAGAAGCGGGGGCAGAATTTTCTCGATTTCATCAACGGCTACCGCATCGCCCGGGCGCAGGAACTCCTGCGCAGTCCGGCCTATGGCCACTACACCATCGTGGCGATCTCCTACGAGGTGGGCTTCAAGTCCAAATCGGCCTTTTATGCGGCTTTTCGGAAAAAGGTAGGCATGACGCCGAGTGATTGGCGAAAAGCACCCTCAAAAGATTCTTGAGCGGCTTTTTCTTTTGTCCGGATGCATGCATCCGCACGTCCGGATCCATGCATCTGACCGGCGGACACCGCCGCCGGGCGTTTGATCGGGTAGGTTTTTCATTCACCCACCCAACGATCAAACGATATGCAGCGATTTTCTCTCCTCCTGAGAAGGAGCCTGTTCATGGGGCTTTGTCTGTGCCTGACCGGCACGGCCTGGGCCCAGGCTACCCATACCCTCAGCGGCTATGTGCGCGATGGCGAGACCGGCGAAGCCATGATCGGCGCGGCGGTCTTTGCGCCGGACAGCCGGCGCGGGGCCTACACCAA
>RFHL01001386.1 GCA_003696875.1 Bacteroidota bacterium
CACCGAGGCTATGCCTCGGCGGGATCCGGGATAAAAAAGAAAAAGGTGCTGCCCTGCCCGAGTTCGGATTCGACCTCCAGATACCCGCCGTGCAGCTCGACGATCTTCTTACAATTGGCGAGCCCGATGCCGGTCCCCTCATATTCGGTCCGGTGGTGCAGCCGCTGGAAAAGCTCAAAAATCTTGGCGTGATACGTGAGATCAATGCCGATGCCATTGTCTTTGATGGCAAAACGCCATCCTTTTCCCTTGCGGGTCGCCCCGACCCAGACGTGTGGGGAGCGGCCTTCCTGGCGGAATTTTAGCGCGTTGGAAATCAGGTTTTGGAATAATTGGCGTAGTTCGGTGGCATACCCCTTTAGACAAGGCAGGCTCCCCAACTCAACCTGGGCACGGGCTTCGGCCACCGAGCCGGCAAGATCCTGGAGCACCTCTTCCACCAGCACCCGGGTATCGACCTCGACCAACACCTTCTGGCGCCCCAGCCGGCTGTAGACGAGCAGATCCTTGATGAGCATACTCATCCGGGCCGAAGCCTCGCTGATAAAATTGAGGTACTCAATCAGCGTGGGGGGCAGATCGTCCCCATGCTGGTAGTGAATCAGGCTGACAAAGTTTTGGATGGTTCGTAGCGGTTCCTTGAGGTCATGGGAGGCCAGATAGGTAAAGCGTTCCATCTCGCGATTTTCCATCGCGAGTCGTTCGGCCCGGCGCTTGGCCGCCTCACCTTCCTTATGAGCAGTAATGTCTACCGCAATCCCCGTATGGCCGGCCACCTGCCCCTGCCAGTCCAAAAAGGGGAACTGCCTGGCCCACATCCAGCGTATGTCTCCGCTGGGGGTCAGGATTCGATATTCCGCTTCGTATCGGTGAGTTTCCTCGTAGCGGAGCATCCCCTGGTACACCCGCTCCCGGTCGTCGGGATGAACCGCTCCAGAAAAGACCAGGGATTTTCGTACATGGCCTGGGCAGAGAGTCCCCACAACTTTTCGAAGGCGGAGCTAACAAAGAGTAACTTTTCGCTGTCAGCCGCCCGCAACCAGATCGCTTCCGAAATATTTTCGGTCAATAGCCGTAGCCGGGATTCGCTCTGGCGCAGGGCTTCCTCGGCCTCTTTGCGGGCCGTGATGTCGGTAGACACCCCAATGATGGCCGTAAGGGCCCCATTTGCATCTAACACCGGGGTATTGGTCACATAGACGGGAAAAGCCCGGCCGGACCGGTTCTGTACGGTATACTCACCAAACCAGCTTTTTCCCTCCTGGAGCTGGGCCATAATCCGCTGACCGGAAGCCTCCAGTCCTTCGGGGTGAATGAAGTCGGAGACAGGCCGGCCAATGACCTCGACCGGCTCCCAGCCATACATGCGGGTGGCCATGCGGTTCCAGTATATGACCTTGCCATTCCGGTCCACCGCGATAACCGCTTGCCCGATGGCCTCCAGTAGGCTGGCCTGGAACATGCGCTGCTCCGTATTCCGCTTGAACTCAGTGATCTCCTGGCTGATTCCGATCAAGCGGTAGACGCTACCGGCCGCATCCCGCACCGGCACCAGCGTCGTTAGCCACCAAAAAGAACGATTGTTAAATGGCACCTCCTCTTCATAAGTCAGCGGTTCCCCAGCCTCCACACAGGCTCGGTATTGAGTACTGAGATAGGCCACTACCTCTGACGGGATGTAGTGGGGACAACATGCCGCCAGAGGTTTCCCGATGATCTCCTGCCCATCAAAGCCTGTTATTTCGGCATAGTAGGAGCTCATGAAGCTGTACTGAAACTGCCCATCGGGCAAAACATCCACAACGTAAAACAGCATAGAGGCATGCTCATAGATGGCCTCCAGATACTGCCGCTGTTCATGGAACTTGGCCCGAACCCGCTCAAAGGGGGTATTGTCGATGATAAAGCCGATCAGGGCCTCGGGGGTCCCTGAGATCCCAGACACCACAGTAACCATCTCGCGAATCCAGCGCACTTCTCCATCTGCCCTGATGGCCCGGTACTCCAGGAGATGATCTCGCCCCTCATCGGTGGCGGTCAGACAGGCCTGATAGGTTTGGGCCCTATCCTCCGGATGAATAAGCGACTCCCAAAAAGCCAGGTCGGTCCAGGCACTGACCGGGTACCCAAATAGATGCTCAACCTTGGGGTCTACATAGTCAAAGCTTGCCGAAGCCAGGTCCATGCGGAAATAGACGGCCTGGGCCGATTCGACCAGGGTCTGGTATTTTTCCTTTTCTTCCCGAAGGCGGGCGTCGGCGAGTTTACGCTCGGTCAGGTCATTGAGGATGCCCACCATGTGGGTCACCTGCTCGCCGCCATTCGTCACCGGAAAGGCTTCCACGTCAAACCAGACCGGTTCGCCGTTTTTCCCCACCCCACTCCAATCCTGACGGATCGCTTCTCCCTGGAGCAGTCGCTCCTTGAGGTGAAGGATCAGTTCTACCTCGACCTGATAGGTCTCGACCATGGGGAGCAGGGACTTCCCGACCACTCCCTCCTGATCTTGCCGCCAAAAGCGGGCAAACTCCTCATTGGCCCAGGAGATTTTCAGATCCCGATCGACGATGAGTACCTGATTGGTGGTATGCTCGGCGATGAGCGCCAGTTGCCGCATCCGGGCTTCCGCTTCCCGGCTTTCGGTAATATCCCGGCTTACGACCACCAACTCGCGCCCCCCCGGGGCGCGGCGCACCCGGGCTTCCGCCCAACCGACCTGGCCATCTCTAGTCGGATATCGATGCACGAGGGTAACGAACGAACCATCATTTTCCATCGCCTCCTGCATCACCTGCTCTGCGGCTTTTCTGTCTTCGGGGATAACCAGCTGAAAAACAGACTGGCCCAGCAAATCTTCCCCCCTATACCCGGTGAGCTGCTCTACTACCGGCGAAGCATAGCGCAATTCTCCTTCTCCGGAGATTAAGACGACCGCATCCATCAGGGTATCCAGGATAAGCCGGGCGTCCTGCTCTTGTCGTACTTCCTTGGTCACGTCATACCCGATGCAAAGGAACTTACAGTTTTCCCAGCCGTCTTCCAGCCCAAAAGCCCGGAACTCCCAGCGCGCGTAAGACTCTTTTTCCGCCACCTGCTTCTGCACCACCACCTGCTGAGGCGTGGCGGGATCTATGAGACAACGCTCCACTGCCTGCAGACACAGATCCCAATCCCGAGGTACAATTTGCGCGAAGGAGAAAGTGCCTACCAAGCTCTCAAGCGGTCGTTCCATATCCTGGCAGTAGAGCTCATTGGCGTAGAGATACTGCCCCTTGGTATTGGTCACGAAAACGTAGAGCGTCCGGGATTCGATCAACACGGAAAGCATGTCCGCAACCTCCCTCCGAACTTGCTCAACCTCAGAACTGGAAACCAGCTGCGTCTGCATGACCCCTATAGCCAAATCCAGCTCATCAACGGTGATTCGCGTCGCCAGAAAACTCCCCCACTCCACTTGCCCGGCACGATTGACAAACGGAACCGACAAGGGGTGTGGAGATTCCCCCTGCTGCCCGAGTTGGCCTCGGACCATTTCCATGGCCCGTCCCTCCATATCCCCCAGGGAATCTGGCAGGTCGTGATTTTGATAGCCTAAGTGCTCTCGGAGGGCGGGACTAAGCCATTGGTACTCTGGTGATTTGAGGTTCCAAACCCATACCGGAGATCCGGGCTCACCGCCTAGGGCTTGGTAGCCCTCTGGTTCCGCCTTCATCCAGGCTTCAAATGCCGCTTGCAAAGGGTGTGTTCCCTCCATGTTGGACAGCTCATAGGAAAAGGGCATCTCTTCTGGTCCGCTCCCCTTGCTCATGCCCACTACCTCAACAAAAAACCCAGTCGTACCTTTCTCAGAAATATACAAAAAGATTTATGTAGCCGCACGTGAAGAGGCCATGAATCAGAGGCAGCCTCCGCATTGCATACATGCACCCCCAAAAAGCGCACCCTGACCGGTAAGCCTCAGCCCCATACCCTACCCTGCTGCCAGAGTCGTATGACGTAGCCTCTTATCAAAAGGCAAAACTGGCTGCCAGTCCCAGCGTGAGCGCGATTCCCCCCTGACCGGCAAATTGCTGGTGGCTATAGCGAAAGGTGGGCCCATCGGACAGGGGGACGGGCTGGTTGGGAGCGGCCAGTCCTTCAATGTTTACATGATCAAAACTGCGCACAAACCCCATCCCGGCATAGGCATCCAACAGCAGCAAGTCGGCCAGCAGGAGCTGGTAGCCTCCCCCCACAAACACCCCCAGGGTATGGCCGCTGAAGGTAAACGTATAGTCATAATCGTTGGGCTGGCCATTGCGCTGATAGGCCTGCCCCTGCACCCGCAGGTAGGAATAGTTCAGCTCCGGGCGGAGGTATACTCCCTGCAGCGACCATCGTTCCCGATTGGTCAGTTTCCATTTTGGGCCCAGCTGGACAAAAAAACCTTGTTCGTCCTCCTTGGCATCGAGAATGGACCCGCCAGAAAAGACCTGCTCATTGCGGTACGCCGGCCGCACCCTTTGTCCGATCCCCACGATTCCCAGCTCCACTTCTGCCGTCAGACGCTCACTCAGCATCCGCTGGTAGGTGAAGCGCTGATGTCCAGCCAGATAGGACAACAACCCCCAACCGATTGCTTGTCGCCGGATCCGATCCGTACCTGGCCATTCTTCTGACTCGGGTTGCGCCAGCTCTGCCCCCTCTTCTTCTTCCGATTCATAAAAATCCTCCTCCATGATCTGGACCCGCCCATCGGCATAGCGGATCAGCACGATCTGTGCCCGTTGCAGCACAAACTCTGGCCCGTCCAGATTGTCCCATCGTTTGTACAGCACCTCCTCCGGGTCGACCCGGAGGACCTCTGCCTCGATTTCGAGGCCGTTTTTTCGGATGATCACGTCCTGCCCCATCAGGGGCGTGATACAGCCCAGAAACAGGATTGATATCAGGAGGTTGCGCATGGGTTTAATCGTAAAACAACATGAAGAAAACCAGCAGGTCTCAAACTCAATTCAAGATAAGGCTTACACATCCATCTGCCAAAGGCAGATTTAACCGGGCTGCTCCCAAACCGGATATACATCTCGGAGGGTGGTCAAGAGGGGACAGGAAATAAAGGCTCCCTGGTCAAGAGGACATCGTGTTTCTCTGCCATAGCATCTGGAGACAGGAGATGAAAAAAGGCCGGTGCAGGGTACATCACCCAATATCTCTGGATGCGGCTTTTCCCTGCTCCAATAAGCAGAAAAGCCGCTGGATTATTGGGGGATTCTCCTTTTGGGAGCAAGCTATTCCCCATCACCAAGCATGTGTCTTTTCGACGGGCTCCCCGATTCATCAGGACAGGCATGCCTTAGCTGCCCGGACAAAATCTGAAGAGGTCTCCAACACAAGAAAACGATCCTCACCCCTCTCTTTGCGCCGGTGACGTTTTTCCTTTCGGGTAGAAAGGGCTAATTTTCCGGTCCTAAATTCGCAACCTTCCGGCCCGCCTTCCGATATCTTTAGCTACTCAGGGCCTCGTTATTTGCCCGGACCTCAATCTGCTAGCGCACATGGCCGACCAACCACCCAAACCCGAAAAGGAATCCTTTGATATAGAAGATATTGCCGCGGAGGAGATCACCCATAAGCCGGCTTCGCCGGTAACTCCCACCCCGGCTAGCGGCAGCAGCCGCTGGAGCCGTCTATGGTCACCGGCCTACCGGCTACCTCGCCGCATCTTTCTGGGCGTGACGGGCTTCATCGCCCTTTGCGTGCTGGGCTTTTTGATCTTCGTGTCCACGGACCTGCCGCCGATGGACCTGATTGAAAACCCCGATTCGGACCTCTCCACCCAGCTCATTTCCGCCGATGGGGTCGTCCTGCAGAAGTTTTATTCCCGGGAAAACCGCGTCGCGGTCCACCTGAACGAAATTTCCCCCCACGTGGTCAATGCCCTGATCGCCACCGAGGATGTACGCTTTTACGGCCACTCAGGCATAGATCCCATGTCATTTTTTTCGATCCTGGCCGGCCTGGTCAAAGATGGAGAAATCCGCGGAGGATCGACCATCACCATGCAGCTCGCCCGCAACCTCTATGACGAGGTGGGCCGGCGCAGCACCATCATCCGCAAGCTCAAGGAGTACCTCGTCTCTGGCTACATTGAGCGCCGCTTTACCAAGCAGGAGGTGATGGAGGCCTACCTCAATACCGTAAACATCTACGGCGACTCCTACGGCATCGAGACCACCGCCAACCGCCTCTTTGACAAGCGGGCCAAAGACCTCACCATTGAGGAATCGGCCCTGATCGTGGGGATGCTCAAAGGCCAGGGGGTGTATAACCCCTTTCGCCACCCGGAGCGCACCCAGCAGCGGCGCAACACCATCCTGAGCCAGATGGTCAAATACGGGTTCCTGGATTCTACCCAGGTCGATATCGACAGCCTGAAAGCCATCCCCCTCTCGGCCGCCCTGGTTGAGCAGGAACAGGTCCATATCCGGGGCCTGGCCCCCTACTTTCGGGAGCATGTCCGAGAAAAAGTCAAGGCCTGGTGCGACGCCAATGGCTACAACCTCTACACCGATGGCCTGCGGATCTACACCACCCTCGACTCGCGTATGCAGGCCCACGCCGAAGCGGCCATGAAGGCACATATGAAGACTCTGCAGCAGGACTTTGACCGGGTGGAAGACCGGGGTCAGCGCCCGCTGCGATCAGAGCCGGGTATCCTGCGTGACCTGCAGCGACGCTCGCAGCGCTACATCAATGCTAAGAAAGCGGGTAAGTCGGAGTCCGAGATTGATCAGGAGTTTGAGGAAAAAATCCGGATGCGGGTTTTTACCTGGGAGGGGGAGCAAGATACCCTGATGAGTCCGATGGACTCCCTGCGGCATTATGCCCGCTTCCTGGAAGCGGGGATGGTGTCCATCGACCCGGCCACGGGCGAAGTAAAAGCCTGGGTGGGCGGCATCGACTACAAGTATTTCAAGTATGATCACGTCGCCACCGGGCGACGGCAGGTGGGCTCCACCTTCAAACCCTTTGTATATGGTGCGGCGATAGAAAACGGCTACACCCCCTGCGACAAGTTTCTCAACCAGCCCGTAGTCTTCGAAAACCCCGGCGGGGGCCGCTGGAGCCCCAAAAACTCCGATGGCAAGATCGGTGGCTTGATGACCTTGCGTGAGGCCCTGGCCAATTCGGTCAACCTGGTCTCGGCCCGTCTGATGAAGGAACTGACCCCCCGTACCGTCGCTCAGTTTGCCTACAACATGGGCATCCAAAGCGAACTGGACGAGGTGCCTTCCCTTTGTCTGGGGACGACTGACCTGAGTGTCATGGAGCTTACCTCGGCCTATTCCACTTTTGCCAATCAGGGCACCCGGGTGGTGCCCCGGGTCATCACCCGCATCGAAGACCGCAGCGGCAACGTCGTGGCCACCTTTGAACCGGAAGTCAAGGATGTACTAAACCAGGAAAAGGCCTACCTCATCCTCGAGCTCCTCAAAGGCGTGGTCGATCAGGGCACGGGGCAGCGCCTGCGGTACCGCTATCAGCTGCGCGGAGAAATCGGAGGCAAAACCGGCACCACCCAAAACCATTCGGATGGCTGGTTTATTGGCGTCACGCCCAATCTTGTCACCGGTGTATGGGTGGGTGCAGCCGATCGCCGTATGCGATTCCGCTCCATCGCCTTCGGGCAGGGGGCTAATATGGCCCTCCCCATCTGGGCCTTATACATGAAGCAGGTCTATAATGACCCTAGAATCGGCTTGTCAGAGGACAGCCGTTTTCCCCGACCCGCCGGCCTGAAGGTGGACCTCAGCTGTCAGGGGAGTCAAGTTCCGGATGGGC
The DNA here is from genome assembly GCA_003696875.1 of Bacteroidota bacterium. Lineage (GTDB taxonomy): Bacteria > Bacteroidota > Bacteroidia > J057 > J057 > RFHL01. The sequence continues at coordinate 7,825 of RFHL01001386.1, forward strand.
CAGGCGAGCAGCCTGGCGAACCCTCGCCAGACGACTTTGAGGATTTCAATTAAAAAAAAGGGAAGCCCGGGCCTGGGTGACTCTCACCAAGCAGCATCCCGGATATGAACGGTAACGCTACCCCGGCTCCCAACCCGGTTTTTCCTCCCATACGGGCGCATGCACAGGATTCCTGAGGCATGCGCCCGGCTTCTTTTCTCGCTTCGTATTTGCGCCCAGGTAGCATTTTCCTGCCCAAGCATAACTATTTGCCCGTTGGCGCGTTTATTGTATTATAGGCATTTCTTACACCATGTATTTGGGCTGACCCTCCAGCTCTTCTCCTCCGGAGATAAAGCATCCCTCCCGTTGAAGGTCTGCCCCAATCTCAGGCATTTGCCTGAGTGAGCTTATGCCTTCCCCAGGCCCCGACACGGTGCTCCACTGTGGTTACAAGACAGCTCTGATTTCGGAAAAAAGACGCTCCCCCCTTTCTGGCCTGGTATCTTTTATTGTCCCACCCATCGAGGGGTTCCTGCTGCCAAAAGCGGTGCGATCTTGGTTCCACTCGAAAAATCACCTATCTTTGCATGACGTACTCATCTGTCTTCTTCTCATCAAAATTATCCTTAACGATGCTCTCAGCCGCCGACTTAGCCAAGATCGTTAACAAGAACGGAGGGAACCTCCTGGACAAAATCGATATCGAAGATATTTACAACTATTTGCGCCTCAAAGCGGCTCTCCAGAGCACCGATGTTTCCGAAGATGAAGCTTTTCAGGAGCGGTATCGTCAGATGTACAAGATCCAAGGGGTGGGCGTAAGCAAGGCTTTTCTCCAGCGCTATTTCGAAGTGCTGGAACAAAGCAAAGCCAGCGAAGAGTTTGATTTTCGAGCCGTTTCCCAGGAGTTGTTCGGGGTCAATCCTCGCCGTAAGCTCAGCTCTTCTCAGTTTGCCTTTCTGAGCAAGATGGCGAACCTGGTTAACAGCGCATATCCCATCTATGACAATTATGTGGCCGACATGTTCGACTTCGACAAGCCGACCCAAACGCGCCTGAGCTCCCGGGAGCGACTGAATGCTTACCTGGCCTTTTATGCCTACATGACCGAGACCTATCAGCAACTGCTCGATGAGGACATGCTGCATGATACCCTGGTGGTATTCAAAATCTTGCTGAAGAAATATCGGAACGAGGAGTTTCCGACTGTCACTCTGCCTTACATGAAGCGTATCGACTATCTGGTCGAGGCAGCAGCGCACATGCAAAACAAGCTGATTACGGCTTAATTACCCGCCGCGTACGCTTGCAAGTCCCGCCCTTGAATGGCTGCCGCCATCAAGGGCGGGAATGCATCCGGGGTGCAGGCAAAGGCAGGAATCCCCAACTGGGCCAGTTCGGCAGCCAAGCGTTGGTCATAATGGGGACGGCCCTGGTCGTGCAGGGCAAGCAGGCAGATCATCTGTACCCGGCTGGCTTTTAGCTGGGCCATTCGCTGGAGCAGGCGCTGCCGGTTACCCCCCTCAAACAGGTCAGAAATCAGAATCAACAAGGTATCGGAGGGGCGGCGGATGAGCCCATGGCAGTAGGCCAGGGCACGCTCAATGTCTGTCCCCCCGCCGAGCTGCATACCAAAGAGCAGATCCACAGGATCATGAAGATCATGAGTCAGGTCGACCACCGAGGTGTCAAAGGCGACAAAATGGGTACGCAAAGCGGGCAGGGAGGCCAGGACCGCCCCGAATACACTGGTGTAAACAATAGAGCCCGCCATAGAATCGCTCTGGTCCACACAGAGGATGACGTCCTTTAACTTGCCTTGTTTCCGGCCGTAGCCCAGGAGCCTCTCGGGGATGATGGTCCCCAGCTCAGGCTGATAGTGGCGCAGGTTGGCGCGGATGGTGCGGTCCCAGTGAATCTCCCGCAGGCGGGGCCTGCGGTTGAGGGTACCACGGTGAAGCGCTCCTCGCACCGCCTGGGCGGTAGGTAGTTGCAAGCGGCGGTAGAGATCCGCCGCGACTTTGGCGACCACTTCCCGGGCTGTCTCCCGGGTCTTCTGCGGGATCACATCCCGCAAACTCAACAAGGTCGCCACCAGTTGCACATCGGGTTCGGCCGCGGCCAGGGTTTCCGGCTCCAGCAGCATGCGTTCCAGGCCGAGGCGTTCCCAGGCATCCTGTTGCAGGATGCGCACCACCGGGCGGGGAAAGTACCGCCTGATGTCACCCAGCCAGCGGTTGACGCTGGGCTGGGAACGGCCAAGGCTGCCACGCTCTCCCTCTTCCTGGTCGTATAAGGCCTGAAGCACCCGGTCCATGCCGGCCAGATCCCCAGTCAGTTGGCCTTCGCCTTCTCCCTGCCCCTCTCCTGCCCCCTCTGCGTTGGCGGTTGCGATGGTTTCGGAGGCTTCGCCCAGGATCAGGCGCCAGCGGGTAAGTCGATCGGTCGGCGTATCAGGCATAAGAAA
>RFHL01001387.1 GCA_003696875.1 Bacteroidota bacterium
GCAGGGCTTCCCGCTCGCCTTTCAGGCTCGCTTCCTGCTGCTCCTGCGCCCGAAAGTCCGCCTCCAGCTGTTCCAGCTGGGTCTGCAGCCGCAGCACCGCTTCCCGGTTTCGCTCCGCCTGCACCCGTTCGGTCTGCATCTGGTTCTGGATGGCCACCTCCCGCTGCTGCAGGTACTTCAGCCGTTCACTCTTGATCGACTTTTCAGTCTCGACCGACTGGATCTCCCGCAGATGCTTGTTAAAATCGGCCTGGGCCTCGGCGGCCATCCGCTCGTGGTCCACGAGCTCTTTCTTCAGGTCGGCCAGCCGGGCCTCGCGCTGGGCCATGGCCGACTGGGTAGCCAGGACCTGATCGGCCAGATTTTGCTCCAGGATCTGTACCTGACGCTGCTCTTCCCGAATGGTACGCATGGCCAGCCAGGCAAACTGCGAGCTGACCTGCTTATACTTCTCTTTCAGCTCAAAATAGCGCTGGGTGCGGCGGGCCTGTTTTTCCAGCGACTTGAGGTTCTTGTCAATCTCAAAGAGCAGGTCTTCGACCCGCTCCAGGTCGGCGTCCGTATCCTGCAGGCGCTTCAGCGTCTGCTTCTTACGCATCTTGTACTTGGAAATCCCGGCCGCTTCTTCAAAAAAACGCCGTCGCTCATTGTCCTTGTTGGTCAGGATTTCGTCCACCATCTTCAGCTCAATGATGGCGTAGGAGTCGGAGCTGATGCCTGTATCGAGAAAGAGGTTTTGGATGTCCTTGAGCCGGCAGGTAACCCCGTTGATCTGGTACTCGCTGTCGCCACTGCGAAACAACTTGCGAGTGATGGTGACCGTGCTGTACTCGGTCGGCAGCAGGTTGCGGGTATTTTCGAAGGTCAGCGAGACTTCGGCAAAGTTGGCCTTGCGCTTGGACTTGGTGCCGTTGAAGATGATGTTTTCCATCTTATCGGAGCGCAGGTTCTTGGTCCTTTGCTCCCCCAGCACCCAGCGAATGGCGTCCACAATGTTGGACTTGCCGCAGCCGTTGGGGCCTACGATGCCCGTGATGCCTTCGTCGAAGGCAAAGCGCTGCCGCTCGGCAAAACTTTTGAATCCAAATATCTCCAGGTGGGTGAGCTTCATCGTAAGGCACAGTCAGGAGCCAGGGCCGGCAGGACGGTGGGGCAATAAACACCGATACGGCGCCCAAAGGTACACAGGGCCGCGCAAAGGGGAAAGGAAAGTTCTGCCTTACCAGGTCGCCCGCCGGAACAAGCCGCTCCAGCGGCGCTTGCTCCGGAACTCTGAAGGCTGGCTCTCGTTGTGATGCCGGTCCAGGGCGGTTAGCCGGTAGGTGTAGCGCCGCAAAAAGCGGGTTTCGGTATCCAGAAAGCGCAGCGGTTGATCCCGATAGACCGCCAGCATATTCCCAGCCTCCAGGCTGGGCGGCACTTTCCCTTCGGCGCGATAGATGACAAAATAGGTCCCCCGCTGGGCAGCGGCTCCGGGATTGGCCCAGCGCAACTCGATGCCGTCCCGGACAGCATCGAGTTCCAACTCCACCGGCGATAAGGGAGGCTCATCGTCGATCCAGGGCATGACCGGTACCAGGGCCGGGTAGGCATAGTAGTGCTGCGCCAGGGAGTCGGCAAAGCCGAGGGGATTGGCGTCAAACCACTTGGCACTGAAGAAAATGCTGCCCTGCAGGTTGGGCAGGCGCCGCACCTGTCGGATCTGCGCCGGGAGCTCGTCTGGATTTTTCCAGTTGCTGTCGTGATTGTTGTCAATCTTGTAGAGCGCATGACCGATGTAGACATGTCGCCCATAGCTGTTTTTGCGCCACCAATCTACGATCACGTTGAAATCGGCCGGGGGGTACCCCCGGCTGAAGTAGGCCTGTGGGGCTACATAGTCGATCCACCCTTCGCGCAGCCACTTGCGCACGTCGGCATAGAGGTCGTCATAGCTCGTCTGGCCCGCCCGGGTGGCAGAGCCCTCAGGGTCCTTGTCCTGATTGCGCCAGACGCCAAAGGGGCTGATGCCAAACTTGACGTAGGGCTTGACGGCCAGCAGGCTGTCGCGCAGGCCCTGCACAAAGGCGTCGACATTGGCGCGTCGCCAATCGTCCCGGCTCCGGTACCCAGCCCCAAAGCGGCTGAAGGAGATCTCATCCGGAAAGGCAAGGGTATCAATGCGATAGGGATAAAAATAATCGTCGAAATGCACCGCGTCGATGTCGTAGCGTCGCACCACATCCATGATCACCCGGCTCACGTAGGTGCGTGCTGCCGGATGCCCAGGATCAAAGTAGAGATTGCGGCCATAGCTGACAAACCACTCCGGATACTGGTGGTAGGGGTGCTTATCCGCCAGTTGCCGGGTACTGTCCCAATCGGTCGCCGCTCGGTAGGGGTTAAACCAGGCATGGAGTTCCATGCCGCGGCGATGACATTCTTCGATGATAAAGCTCAGGGGATCGTAGAGGGGGACCGGGGCCTGTCCCTGCGTGCCGGTCAACCACTCCGACCAGGGCTCGTAGGGCGAGTCGTAAAAAGCGTCACAGGCGGGACGCACCTGAAAAATCACGGCATTGATCCCGTGCGCCTGCAACTGATCCAACTGCTCAATCAGGGCAGCCTGCTGTAGATTACCAGGCATACCTGCGCGCGGGGGCCAGTCAATATTCTTGACAGTGGCGATCCAGGCCGCACGAAACTCGCGCTTGGGCGCATCCTGCCCAGACAGGATAGCAAAGGCACATACTAGGCAAAAGGCCAGGAGCAAGCGTTTCAGCATAGATAGCAATACTGGAATTACGAAAAATGAAGCTTAAAATAGGAAAAGATCCCGAAGTCAAAAGCGCTTTCGCACTTGGTCAGGGCCGCTTGCAGCCCTGTCTCAGATCAGGCCCTGTCCATCCCAAAGCGATAGATGGTCGTCGACCGGAAAACGGCCCCGGCCTCCAGCACCGTCGAGGGAAACGCCGGATGGTTGGGCGAGTCCGGAAAATGCTGCGTTTCCAGGCAAAGGGCGGCATGGGGCTGGTAGACTGCGCCCCCTCTCCCCGCCAGGTTGCGGACATGGTTGGCGGTATAGAGC
>RFHL01000129.1 GCA_003696875.1 Bacteroidota bacterium
AAGCTGAGCCATTTCGAATGTCTATATCGGTCTTCAGCATCTACCCAATAATCATTGTACTTAAATTCATTTTTTTTCCCGGTATTGTAAGGCGGGTCTATGTAGATGAGGTCGATTTTGCCCTCGTGGGTGAAGGAGAGGGCGGTGAGGGCGGGGAGGTTGTCGCCCTCGATGAGGAGGTGGTTGGGGCTATGGCTGGGGGCGGGTTCTGTCCGTTTTTCGGCGGTTTCTGGCGATTGGGTGCGGTATTCGGCGGGTTTTTCCTGGGCGAAGAGGCTAGTCTGCGCGCTGGGTTGGGCCACTTGGCCGGAGGCTTGGGGAGACGCCTCTCCTTCTTGCGGGGGCAGCTCGTGGCCCAGGATGCGGCGCTCGGGTACTTCCTCAAGTACGGGCAGTTGGCTGCGGAGCTGTTCTTCTACGTCTTCGGCCTTGTCTTCCCAGACGAGGCCGTACTTTTTGCGGCTGTTGACCAGGCCGATGAGGTAGGCGCGTTCGTCGGGGGAGAGGCCATCGAGGGCTTTGAGCTTGTCGAGGAGGTCTTGCTTCTGCATGGGGTTGTGGCTGCCATGCTTGCACCAGTCTTGGGATTCCGGTGCAGGCGGTGCGTCATCTTAGCAATGATACGGAAAAAAACGCGCATACCCCCGCCCATTTCGCTGGGATTGGCGTTTTTTTCCCTTTGAGCAGGACCCTTGCGAGAAACGTCTGGCTCCAGGAAGGGGCGCTGAGCGAGGCGGATACGGATTTTTAGGGCTGCCAGCCCGGGCGCGATCCATCGCGCTGGAGGAGGCTATCCAGCCTGGCTCCCATCGCCGCCACCCGTTCCGGATGATCGGCGGCCACATTGGTGGCCTCCGCGCGATCCTGGCTCAGGTCATAGAGCTGCGGCTGGGTCTGAAAGCCCGCCGAGACGCCCTTGGTCGCAAACCAGCCCGGCTCGGGCTGCGGCTGGGGCATGATATACTTCCAGGGTCCTTGCCGGAGACCATAGGTGAAGGCTTCCTCCAGCATCTCCTCCCGGCCTTGCGGGCGCTCGCCCAGCCAGGCAGCCAGGGTTTCATAGCTGTCGGGGGCCTCGCCCTTGTCCAAAGCCTGCCCGGTGAGGGCAGCCAGGCTGGCGTAAAGGTCCACCTGCGTGAGCAGGGCGTCGGAGGTGCCGGGCTGGATGCGACCCGGCCACCAGGCCAGCGTCGGCACCCGGGTGCCCGCTTCGTACACGCTGTATTTTCCACCGCGTAAGCCGCCCGCCGGATCGTGCTCGCCGAGCCTCTCAATGGCCATATCGCCATAGCCGTCGTCGAGCACGGGGCCATTGTCGCTGCTGAAGATCAGCAGGGTGTTTTCCGCCAGGCCCAACCGCTCCAGCTCGGCTACGAGCTGACCCGTCACCCAATCCATCTGCGCGATGGCATCGCCCCGGGGGCCCATCTCACTCACTCCCTCAAACTGGGGCGCCACGATGCGCGGCACGTGGATGTCATGGAAGGAGAAGTACAGAAAGAAAGGCTGATCCTGATGCTGCCGCATAAAGGCATGGGCCTTCTCGGTGAGCAGGGTGGGAAAATCCTCGTCCCGCCAGCGGGCGGCCTGCCCGCCGGCCATGTAGCCGATGCGGCTCACGCCATTGACGATGGTGGCGCTGTGCTGGGTATCGGCGGGCATGCGCAGCTGCTCCGGATGCGACAAGCCCGTAGGC
>RFHL01001388.1 GCA_003696875.1 Bacteroidota bacterium
AGAGAGGGGGTTTGGGGGTGAGTTCCCTTAAAACCCTTCCGCCGCGGCCCCGTTTCCCTCGCGAGGGAAACAACCCGCAGCCCGCGCGCCAAAGGCGCGCCCAGGCCAAAAGCCCCCTCTCTTGCCAAGAGAGGGGGTTTGGGGGGGAGTTCGAATCCTACAACCAGCAAGACCTCAATCTTCGCTCAACTGTAGGCCAGTCTCCTAAAACCAATTCGTTGGGAAACCGAATGATGGAAAACCCCATTTCTTTCAATACCTCTTCTCTAATTTTATCATAATCAGCCTGCTGTTTATGGATCCCTCCATCTAACTCTACAACCAACCGGTGCTCGTGACAGTAGAAATCAGCAATAAAGAAATGGGGGACATCCATTACCTCATCATGCTGCATGATGAATTGACGATTAAACTTTTTCCCATCCAGCTGCCGATTTCTCACCTTCCCCCAGAAATACTTCTCTGCAGGGGTTGGGTTCTTCCGCATTTCCCGGGCAAAGCTTAAAACTCGCTTGTATGCATTCATGGAGGTCCTCCGTAGATCATCTAATATCTACTATTTCCACGGCTACCTTGGCCTTTTGGCCGAAAAAAATTGGTCAAACCCCCATTCCATTTCCAATCAGGCACTTTTGGTTCCCTTAAAACCCTTCTCCTTATGCCCCCCGCAGCCCGCGCGCCAAAGGCGCGCCCAGGCCAAAAGCCCCCTCTCTTGTGAAGAGAGGGGGTTTGGGGGTGAGTTTCCCTTGTTAAATCCTACTCCTCCCAGCGACTCATAGGGCTATGCCGGTAGCCTATGCGGATGGCCTGGGCGAAAAGGGGCGTGCCCCGGGCCAGGGTGAGGGGCCCTGTATAGAGCTGCCAATCGGTGCTGTCGCGGGCCTGGGTCCAGGCAATGGAGGCCCCCTCGGTAGCACTTTTCAGGTCGAGCTGCACGCTATCGGGCCCGAGGGGGGTGGCCATGAAGGTAACAGTGGCCGTCACAGGCTGCTCTCCATCCGGCGGCCAGAGCCGCCGCTTGAGTTCAGGTTCGGGGATGAGGCCCCAATCCTGGGTCTCGGCGACCCAGCGCTCGTGGGCGGCGACCGCCTC
>RFHL01001389.1 GCA_003696875.1 Bacteroidota bacterium
ATTCTTATAAGTCTTTTCATATTTGAATCTGTTTGGGTGTACGACAGATCAGGGAAGAGGCTGCAAAAAAAATGGGTAGGGACAGGTCGCGACCTGTCCCTACCCAGGGGTAATAATGCCGGGCAAAAACAGCGCCCGGCTCGGCCCTCTCACCTACCCCACGTCTGCGGCGGCTCCCTCCGAAGCAGGCCCCCCCTCCGGTAGGTCAAGCCAAACAAAGCTGGAGAAAGCCCGGACAAAAAGCCCGTCCAAAAGACCAATTTACTCGACCTATAACTCGACCAAAAATAAAAGCACTCCGTAAATAATTGATTTACAGAGTGCTATGTATCTAAAAAGCGATCCCAGCAGGACTCGAACCTGCAACCGTCTGCTTAGAAGGCAGATGCTCTATCCATTGAGCTATGGGACCCTCGCGGCCAAGGGCCGCGCTTCAGAAGGCAAAGATACGGGCGTGGGGGCCTAACCTGCAACCCATACTTGTACTTGTGCCGGGCAAAATAAGTTGCCCGCTCAGTGCTTTCCCGGAAAAATACCGCCTATGCACCCCAGACTGTGTATATTCGGGCTTCCACCGTAGCCCCAGCCCCTCTGCCCATGGATACCCTGCTTGCCTGGCAATCTGCCCTCGACTCCTTTCTCCAGCCCATCCTCATCGTCATACTGCTCGGGGCCGGCGTCTTCCTGACCGTCCGGCTCGGCTTCATCCAGTTTCGGCGCCTGGGCCACGGTCTGCGGGTCGTGCGCGGCGACTACGACGACCCCAACCATCCCGGGGACGTAAGCCACTTCCAGGCCCTCACCACCGCCCTCTCGGCGACGGTGGGCATCGGCAATATCGCCGGGGTGGCCATCGCCATCCACTGGGGCGGGCCGGGGGCTGTCTTTTGGATGTGGCTCACCGCCGTGCTGGGCATGGCCACCAAGTACACCGAGGTGACGCTGGCCCAGCGTTTCCGGCAGGTAACCCTCAGCGACAGCCAACTGGCCGGCACCGTCTCGGGCGGGCCTATGTACTACATTGAGCGCGGCCTGGGGCCGCGCTGGAAGCCCCTGGCCATCTTCGTGGCCTTTGCGCTCATGCTCACCTCTTTCCTCACCGGCAATGCCATCCAGGCCAATACCGTGGCCGACATGCTTTTCACGGAGTTTGGGGCGCCGGTCTGGGCCACAGGCCTGATCACCGCCGGCCTGGTGGGCATTGTCATCTTCGGCGGCATCCGCCGCATCGGCAAGGTGACGGGCGTCCTCGCCCCGGTGATGGGCGTGATCTATGTCGCCGGTGGTCTCATCATCCTGGGGCTAAACTATCAGGAAGTCCTGCCGGCCTTCGGCCGTATTTTTTCCGAGGCCTTCAACCCCACGGCCGGCATCGCCGGTACAGGGATCGGGATTTTCCTGCAAACCATGCTCTGGGGTGTCAAGCGCGGTCTCTTCTCCAATGAGGCCGGGCAGGGCTCGGCGCCCATCGCCCACTCGGCGGCCAAGACGCCGGAGCCGGTCTCCGAGGGCGTGGTCGCCCTGCTCGAACCCTTTACCGATACCCTGATCATCTGTAGCATCACCGCCCTCGTAATCCTGAGCACGGGCGTATGGCAGGAGCAGTTGCCCAGCGCCCTGGACCTAAACTCCGGCGACCTCACCTGGGTCGAGGCCCAGAGCCTGGAGGCGGTAGCCACTCCCGAGGCCATCGCCGTAGAACTCGGCCGTGCCCCCGCCCAGGCCAACCGGCTGGCCTGGCACGAGATCCCGGTTGCGCGCTTTTACATAGACGAGGCTCAAAGCCAACCTTTTACCGGCACCATCGATCCGGCCACCCAGCAGGCCGTCGCGCCCGACGGGACCACCTACACCCGCCTCTACGGCCCTGCCGTAGAGAGCGGTGCTCCGCTTACGGCTACGGCCTTTTCCCGGGGGTTGGGCAAAGCGGGTAATTACATAGTGGTCCTCTGCGTCTTTCTCTTTGGCATCTCCACCGCTATCTCCTGGAGCTACTACGGCGACCGTTGTGCCCATTATCTCTTCGGCCTCAGGGCCCTCATTCCCTTCAAGGCCGTATTTATCCTGATGCACTTCCTCGGAGCCGTTACCTCCCTCAACACCATCTGGGGCCTGGGGGATACGGCCCTGTCGCTGGTCACCATCCCCAACGTTTTTTCGCTTATCCTCCTCAGCGGCGTGGTAAAAAAACTGACCGACACCTATTTTCAGGAAAAGCCTTATTTGAAGGGGAAGTAGGGAGGGGGGGAGTAGGAGAATGGGGAAGTGGGAGAATAGAGAAGTGGGGAAGTGGGAGAATCGGAAAGTGGGGAGTAGGGGAAAAGGGTATGATACGTGGACTGGTCTCCGTTCAGCAGGCAGGATGTCACGCAGGCGCATCTCCCCGCCCGTCTCGGTTCTCGCCTCTCCTCATCTCCGGTAAGGGTAATTCCCCAATCCCGGCGTCTTCCATTTCGGAATTTTTCCATATCTTCGGGCCCTGAAACGAAATCACTTCACATACGCCTACCAATGAGAGAGATACAATTTCGCGAAGCCATACGGGAAGCCATGTCGGAAGAGATGCGGAAAGATGACCGCATCTTCCTGATGGGAGAAGAAGTGGCGGAATATAACGGTGCCTACAAGGTGAGCCAGGGAATGCTCGCCGAGTTTGGTCCCAAGCGGGTGGTGGACACCCCCATTGCCGAGCTGGGCTTTGCCGGCGTCGGTGTCGGTGCGGCCATGATGGGCCTGCGACCCATCATCGAGTTCATGACCTTCAACTTCTCGCTGGTGGCCATTGATCAGGTCATCAACAATGCGGCGAAGATGTATCAAATGAGCGGCGGGCAATACAGTGTGCCCATCGTTTTCCGTGGCCCCAGTGGCTCCGCCGGACAGCTGGCCGCCACCCACTCCCAGAGCTTCGAAAACTGGTTTGCCAATACCCCCGGCCTCAAAGTGGTGGCTCCCTCCACGCCGGCTGATGGCAAGGGCCTGCTCAAGTCGGCCATTCTCGACCCCAACCCCGTCCTCGTGATGGAGTCCGAGGTCATGTACGGCGACCGCGGGCCGGTGCCCGAAGGGGAGGACTTCTACATCCCTATCGGCCAGGCCGACATCAAGCGGACCGGAGAGCACGTGACCCTGGTTACTTTTGGCAAAATGGTGCATGTGGCCCTCGCTGCCGCCACCGAACTCGCCAAGGACGGCGTAGAGGTCGAGGTCATCGACCTGCGTTCTCTGCGTCCCATCGACTACACCACCATCATTGAGTCGGTCAAGAAGACCAATCGCTGCGTATTCCTGGAGGAATCCTGGCCCATCGCAGCCATGAACGGTGAGATCACCTACATGATCCAGAAGCGGGCCTTCGATTACCTCGACGCCCCGGTGCTGCGGGTGACCAGCCGCGACACCCCTCTCCCCTACTCCTCTGTGCTGGTGGATACCTGGCTCCCCAACCCCGCCCGGACCATCGAAGCCATCAATGCGGTGCTGTACCGCTCTTGAGATCGCTAGCGGCGAGAATCCAGATAGTTAGACGAGACACCCTTATGCCCCGGAGCCTTCAGGCTTTGGGGCTTTCGTTATCCGGGCAAAAAGCCCGGCCGCCAAGAAGCCCAGTAGCAAAGTAGGCGATGACGGCGACCACACCATAGACAGAAAAGGCGCTCCCCAGCTCAAAGTGGGTGAGGCCAAATACGTCCAAGAAGGTGGGGCGAAAAACGCGCGAAACAACAAAAGGGAGCAGGAAAATCGCCTCTGCAGAGGCGATCAGCGCAATCATGACCAGCGTCCGCTGGAAGGGGGAAGGTACTGGTTCCGCAGAGGCTGGCATGAGGTTTGGCTTCGTTAACGTGAGTTTTGGATAAAAATCGCTTTGAATGGCTCCAATCGATGATTGTCATCCTGAGCGAAGCGAAGCATCTCATGTGTCCTATTAGATCCTTCGCTGGCGCCCTTCGGGCTGGCTCAGGATGACATTCAAAAACTTGATAAACAGCCGATTAGGGAATAGCCTTTCTCCGCTTATCCAAATCTCACGGTCGTTAAAGTCAGGCGGTAAACCAGGCCTTCACCGGCTCCAGGTACCTGTCCCCGAAGGTTTTGTGGACAAATTCATTGCTGATGGGGTCGTAGCGGTAATCCTCGCCCCAGGTCTGATGATGGGTCGCCACGGCTTCCAGCCCGGCGAGCAGGGCCTCCACCTCGGCATCACTCATGACGGGGTGCACCGACAGCCGGATCCAGCCGGGCTTGTAGGTCAGTTCGCCTGCATCAATGCGGTCGGTGATGCGATTCGATTCCTCTTGGGAGATGTTGAGCAGATAGTGTCCGTAGGTACCGGCACAGGAGCAGCCGCCTCGGGTCTGTATGCCAAAGCGGTCATTGAGCAGGCGTACGCCCAGGTTGAAATGCAGGCCTTCGATGTAGAAGGAGATGACACCCAGACGATCTTCCATATGATCGGCGAGGATGACCAGGCCCGGAATGCTGCGCATTCCGGCAAAGAGCTTCTGCAGCATGAGGTGCTCGCGCTGCAGCATGGGCACCACGCCCATCTGCTCCTTGAGTTGCACGGCCAGGGCCGCCCGGATGGTTTGCAGGAAGGCCGGCGTACCGCCGTCTTCACGCACTTCGATGTCGGAGATGTACTGATGCTGTCCCCAGGGATTGGTCCAGGAGACGGTTCCCCCACCCGGCTGATCCGGCACCCGGTTCTGGTACAGGGTAGAATCAAAAATCAATACTCCTGGCGAGCCCGGTCCCCCCAGAAACTTGTGGGGGGAGAAGTAAATCGCATCCAGCTTCTCCAGCGGGTCGGCGGGATGCATGTCGATAGGCACATAGGGCGCCGAGCAGGCAAAGTCCACAAAACAGTAGCCGCCCTGCTGGTGCATGATGCGGGCCACCTGCTGATAGCAGGTCTGGATGCCCGAGACATTGGAGCAGGCCGTCACCGAGGCGATGCGCAGCCGGCGGTGGCGGTAGCGGTGCAGCAGCTCTTCCAGGTGCTGCAAATCGATGTTGCCCTGGGCATCGGGCATGAGGCACTCCACGTCGGCCAGGGTCTCCAGCCAGGAGGTATGGTTGGAGTGGTGCTCCATGTGGGTGACGAAGATCACCGGTCGTTCTTCCTCGGGCAGTTGCAGGTGCGGGGCCACCCGCTCGGGGACCTTCAAGCCCAGGATACGCTGAAACTTGCTCACCGCCCCGGTCATGCCCGATCCGGTCATGATCAGGACGTCTTGGGGGCCCGCGTTCACATGCTGCTTGATGAGGTCCTTGGCCAGGTGATAGGCATGGGTCATCGCCGTGCCGGTCACCGTGGTCTCGGTGTGGGTA
>RFHL01001390.1 GCA_003696875.1 Bacteroidota bacterium
CAAGACTGTTCTTTTGTTGAAAAAAACGAGATTGGAATTGTTTTTAATAACGTCTTTTTTTTGGTAAAATGATACATATGTCCCGGTTTGGCTTGATAATTGGTAATGAGGTCTGGGGCCATGTAAACAACTTGAGCAGCCTGCTGGTCGTTCTTCAAGTCATTGAGCCCAAAAAATAATGCTGCTCTTTGAATAAGGAGAAATAATCCCCGGGCCTATATGCTGGCTGAGTTCTCATGAAGGGGCTTCCCGGGTAGCGCATCGTTAGATTGATTGATACCAACACGCTATCACCAAACGGGGCCCCTTTCTTTTTTTTTACCTCGCCCCCACCAGATATCCCTGCACATAATCTGCCACCCCCGCTTCCAGCGGGGTAAATGCCTTGCCAAAGCCCGCGCGGCGCAGCTTGTCCATCCGGGCTTCGGTGAAGTACTGATAGCTGTGCCGGATGTCGATAGGGGTATCGATGTACTCGATCTGCTGAGGGGCGCCCAGGGCGGAGAAGACCGCCCCGGCCAGGGCGTTGAAGGTGCGGGCCTGCCCGGTGCCGAGGTTGAAGATGCCGCCCAGCCGCGGCTGGGCCATCATCCACTGAATGACCGCCACCACGTCCTTGACATAGATAAAGTCGCGCTGTTGTTCGCCATGCTCATAATCGGGGCGATGAGAGCGAAACAGCCGCAGGCGGCCGGTTTCCCGGATCTGCCGGTAGGCATGCCAGACCACGCTGGCCATGCGCCCCTTGTGAGACTCATGGGGGCCATAGACATTAAAGAAGCGCAGACCCGCCCAGCGGGGCGGGGCCGTGGGCTGCTGCAGCACCCACTGGTCAAAGGCCAGCTTGCTGGCCCCGTAGGGATTGAGGGCCGCCAGCTGCGGCGTGAGGCTATCGGCATCGTCAAAGCCCCGGCTGCCGTCGCCATAGGTGGCGGCGCTGGAAGCATAGATCAGGGGTAGCCGGTGCTGTACACAGGCCCGCCAGACGGCCTGCGAGTAATGCAGGTTCAGCCGGTCAAAGAGCGCCGTATCCTGCTCCGTGGTGTCGGTGCGGGCGCCCAGATGGATCACCCAGCGGACTTCCGCTGCGTGGCGGTCCAGCCAGGCCGGGAAATTCGCCCGCGCCACGCGGGCGCGGTGGGGCAGCGCTTCGTAATTGCCGGCCTTGTCCGGCCGGGAAAAGTCGTCGACCAGGACGAGGTCCTGCTCGCCCGCTGCGGCCAGGCTGGCCGCTAAAAAACTGCCGATAAAGCCGGCCGCGCCGGTAATGATGATCATAGGGGAAGAGAAGTCAGAAGAGAAGTCGGAAGACAGAGGTTCCTGATGCTTGGGATTTCGCTATGCTCAACCGCGATCAGCAGGGTTTTCTGGATACACGCCTACAAAGAAAACCTTTTCTCCGC
>RFHL01001391.1 GCA_003696875.1 Bacteroidota bacterium
TAGGTGGCGCCCACGCCATAGCGGTCCTCGCCCAGAGGAACGACATAGATCTTTTTGCTCAGGGCAAAGTCCATCTGCAAATCCGGCGCATGGATCTCCAGCAGTTCCCCTTTGTTGGGGATCAGTTGGAGGCCCGCCAGCCAGGGATTATGCGCCAAAGCAGCCCCCTCGGCAAAGACCAAGGCGTCGTAGGCCAGAGAGGGATCTTCGCCGTGATGGATGCGCTGGCGGGTGGGATCAATCTGCCGGTAATCCAGGCGCTCCCTGTGCAGGCGCACGCCCATTTTGCTCAGCAGGGCATGGAGGCAATGGATAAAGCCGCCTACGTCTATCCAGCCGCAGGGCAGGATGCGGATGCCGCCGAGGGGGTTATCGATCCGGTCGGGCAGGAGGGGGCTTTCCTGCATGGCCACCAGCGACGCAAACTCCGGCTCGGCCGAGCGGCCGGTCCATTTGTTGTATTCCTTCACCTCCCGAAAGGGGCGATAGATCAGCGTCGGATGCACGTAGGTCCGGAGGGGCGCCATCTCGGGCCAGTTCAGGAAGGCCTCCAGTTCCGCCAGGAGGGTCTCGGCCAGCCAGGTTTTCGCGCCAAAGCGGCCGGTGATCACATTGTATAAGCCCGCCGCCACCCGGGAGGCGGCAGCGGGATCGCCATCGTCAAAAAGGTCGACGGAGCAGCCAGCCTTTGCCAGTCTGGCCGCCAGCACGCTGCCTGCCAGTCCCCCCCCTACGATCACTACCTGTTTTGCCATATCCTATATTTTACCCTCCCAGCCGGTATCCAATAGATATGCCGCCCCGTAGGGCCATGCCATATCGGGGCCCGTTTAGCAAATCGGCATTCAGGATATTTTCTTCCGGCGGAGGCCGGTTGGCAAAGGGCCCACCGGGCACCACCTCCGTGTATTCGGCCACGATGGCCCTCGCACCAGCCCCGGCAAAGATGTCCAGCAGCCAGCGATCGCCCAGCTGTCCCTGCCAGCCCACAACCAGCGAACTGGCAATGATCCGACGCCGCACCCTCGCCGTTTCGAAATAGTTGAGATTGGCCCCTACAATGTCTTCGTAATAGCCACTGGAATCGGAGGTATAGGCA
>RFHL01001392.1 GCA_003696875.1 Bacteroidota bacterium
ACGGGTCACATTCGGCGGGCCGGTAGCCCTTGCCCTTCTGTGTGCCGACATGAATGAGCACCGGGCCGGCGATGGACTTGGCCGTTTCGAAGGTCTGGATGAGCCGGTCCAGCCGATGGCCCTTGATGGGACCGATGTAATGGAATTTCAAAGCTTGAAACAGCATGCCCGGGGTGAAGAAGGCCTTCAGAGAATCTTCGCTGCGTTTCAGGATCTGCACCAGATTGGGACCCAGGGCGGGGATTGACCCCAAAGTGCTTTCCAGTTCGCGCTTGACGTTGAGCAGGGTCTTATTGGACAGCTTCCGGCTCAAAAAGGAGGACAGGGCGCCCACGTTGGGGGAGATGGACATCTCATTGTCGTTGAGGATGACGATCAGGTCTTTGCCCAGATGACCCGCCTGGTTCAGGGCCTCGAAGGCCATCCCTCCCGTCATGCTGCCGTCGCCGATCACAGCGATCACACGATTGCTGCATCCCTTCAGATGCTTGGCGGTGGCCAATCCCAGTGCCGCCGAGATGGACGTGCTGGAATGACCTGTGCCGAAAGCATCGTATTTGCTCTCTGAACGCTTCGGGAAACCGCTGATCCCACCGTACTGGCGCAGCGTATGAAATTCGTTGCGGCGCCCGGTCAGCAGCTTGTGCGTGTAGCACTGGTGGCCCACATCCCAGACGATGCGGTCGTTGGGCGCGTCAAACACGTAGTGCAGCGCCAGGGTCAGCTCCACGACCCCCAGATTGGGAGCCAGGTGTCCCCCGTTGGCGGCAACCGTACAGATGATCCGCTGCCGAATCTCTTCGGCCAGTTGCTGCAGCTCGGGCAGCTCCAGCTCTTTGAGTTGGGCCGGGGAATCGATCCGCTCCAACAGGGCGGAGTTCGCCAATTCGCCATGTGCTGCTTGTGTCCGGTCATTCGTGGTCAATGTTCAACCTCTCTGTGCTCTGTGCGGCGCCCATCTGTCAGGCGCGTCGCACGAGCAGGTAGCGGGCCAGCTCGCGCAACGGCGTCGCCCTTTGATCAAAGTCGCGCAGAGCCTCCACGGCGGCATCCACCTGCTGGCGGGCCGCCTGCTTGGCTTGTTTGAGGCCCATGAGGGCGGTGTATGTCTTCTTGTTTTTCGCGGCGTCGGAGCCCGGCTGTTTGCCCATGAGTTGGGCGTCGCCCTCCACGTCCAGGATGTCGTCGGTAATCTGGAAAGCCAGGCCGAAATGGTGGCCGTAGCTGCGCAGACGTTCCGCCTGCTCCGGTGTAGCCCCGCCCAGCAGGGCACCCATTTCCAATGCCGCGGAAATCAGGGCCCCGGTCTTATGGATATGCATATACTCGACGGTGGCCAAATCCACGTCGCGCGTCTCCGATTCGAGATCTATGACCTGCCCGCCGATCATGCCGCGGTAGCCCGATGCTTTGACCAAGAGGAGCTGCGCTTCCAGCAGCCGGGACGGCTCCTGTCGGGCATTTTCCGGAATGCGCCGATCCGC
>RFHL01001393.1 GCA_003696875.1 Bacteroidota bacterium
AAAGACGAGGGTATCGCTCGCCGTGATCCAAACCAGACCAAAGAAAACATAGGTGATGGCTATGCCGAGGGCTCGGCTCATGCGCAGGAAATAGGGGGTACAGGAAACATCCCATCAGCCCCTGCCCCGGGGCAGGGGAGTTATGAATAACCAAAAATGTCCGAATCAACCCTTGCGGGACATCCCGAGTTTGCCGGTTACCGGCGGCCGCCCAGGGCGATCCCGGCGGGAAAAGCCCGCCGGGGCTGCCAATTATCACCCGCCCTGGTGACCTTCTTCATTCGCAGGGTCGGGACATAAGGCGAACTTAGGGTTCCGGGACATCCTTCCCGGAACCCAGGAACCGAAAGAACGGCTATTGCCAGCAATGACATCACCCATGAAAAAGATCCTGCTGCCCACTGACCTCTCGCCCGTATCGGCCCACGCGCTGACCTATGCCCTGCCGCTGGCCCAACGCCTGAAGGCGGAGATACAGATGCTGCACGTGGCCACCAAGGTGCCCGTCGATGCAGGGAGCCCAAAAACCCTCCCCACCACCGCCGCCGACTGGGCGGCGCAGCAACCCGCCCTCGCTGAGTACAGCGAGGTACCCATCTCCTACACCGAAACCCAGGGAGCCGAAGCCACTGACCTCATCCTTGAGGCCTGCGAAAGCGAAAAGCCCGATATGGTGGTCATGGGGACCCGCGGCTCCGGTGGCCTGCGCCCCGGCGCACTGGGCGGCGTGACCATCTCCGTCATCCAGAACTCCGAGGTGCCCGTCCTCGCCGTGCCCGACTCCGCCCACTACAAGCCCATCAAGCACATCGCCTACGCCACCGACTTCAACAACGAGTCCTTCAACGTAGTCAAGACCCTCATCGCCTTCTCCAGGCTCCTCGACGCCCGCCTCACCTGCGTGCACGTGCGGGGCGAGCACGAGTACTGGGACCGCGTGAAGCGCATGTACTACGAGCAACTCTATAGCCTGGATCAGGTGACGCCTTCGCTGGACCTTGCCATCCTGCACGGCGACAACGTCCTGCACAGCATACAGGAGTTTGCCCGTACCCATGAAGTCGACCTCATGGCCATGCTCAACCGCCGCCGCGACCTGATCGACTCCCTCTACGGCCACAGCCTCACCCGCGAAGCCGTCCTGCATTGCCGCATGCCGCTGCTGGCCTTCCACAATCAGGTGCAGCACTAGCTTAAAGGCGAGAGCCGATCCCGCAAGCGGGACTTCGCTTCGCTCAGGAGCGCCGAGACAAGATCACAGGCCTGACCGGCCGATCCTTCCGAGATCTGTATTTTTCCCGTGAATAAAAAGAGGCGGCCGCCCCTTGGGG
>RFHL01001394.1 GCA_003696875.1 Bacteroidota bacterium
AATTCTGAAAGAGTTCCAGGATGGCTTCAAAGATGAAGGTATTGGCATCCTTGTAGAACATGTGCGGCTGCAGAATATCCATCACCCGGTGGAGCGCGTCTTTCTCCACCATCAGGGCCCCTAGGACCGCCTCCTCCATATCGAGGGCCTGCGGGGGCAGCTTGCCGCTGCCAGCATTGCCGGTCAGGGACAGGTTGCGGACCCTGCCGTTGTCTTTGTCAGGATAAGAATTGCGAAGCGAGTCGGCCATATGAAGCAAAAAAAGAAATCCAGAGATGAAGCAGAGGTGGGTAGCGGCCCCGAAAATACAACGCGCTGCCCGTTGCGCGCAAACGTCAAAGAGGCTAGCAGGCCTTTTAGTACCCCCCTAATAATCAGCAAGATAGACCGAAACCCGGAGCTTTTCCACAAGTGGCAAATGGCTGGCCCTTCTCACCTGAGTCCTGAGGCCTGATCTGGCAGGGCCTTTCCACATGTCTGACGGGTTCTGTGGAAAAAAGACTAGCATTTGTGGAAAAAATCCCATGCCCTGACCCGAGTTCCTTCCGATATCGATAAAGATACGAAGCCTGTCGGCCAAAGTGCTAATTTTTTTCGCTTTTGCTCCCGCGCCCACCTGCGTACCTTTGCGGGATGAAGCGTCTGATCTGCGTACTCATACTGGCCCTCAGCGGTATGCCGGGCTTATGGGCCCAGGCCGACAGCCTGCGCCAGTTGGCGGCGGTCGAGATCAGCGCCAGCCGGGCGGCTGGCCCGGCCCTTCTGCGCCCCGACAGCCTCAGTTTGCGGCAGTACCAGACCGGCAGCCTCGCCCAGCTTCTCGGGCAAGAGGGCTATGCCTTTATGAAGTTGTATGGCCCCGGCCGCCTGGCGACGCCCTCGCTACGCGGGTCCGGGGCGGCCCACACGGCCGTTCTCTGGAACGGCTGGAACCTCAGCAGCCCGATGAACGGGCAGCTGGACTTTTCGCTCCTGCCGGTAAGTCTGCTCGACCAGGTCAAGGTGCAGTATGGGGGGCAAGGAGCCCTCCTTGGCAGTGGTGCAGTCGGAGGGGCCATCCACCTGGACAGCCGGCCCCCGGAGGACGGCTTCAGCGGACAGGTCCAGGCCGATGCGGGGGCCTTTGGCTTTGGGCAGGTCGCGGGCGTGCTGCGCGCGCGCGGCGCCCGCGGAAGTCTCTGTATCAGGGCCTTTGGCCAGCGCGCCACCAACGATTTTCGCTACCGGGTACCGGTAGCGGGTGGCAGCGACAGCCTGCGGCGCCAACAACATGCCGCCCTGTGGCAGGCCGGGTTTATCCAGGAAGGGACCCTGGCGCTGAGTAGCCGGCAAACCCTGACGGCCCACCTCTGGTACACCGCGAGCGAGCGGGAGATCCCACCTGCCTCGGATCAGGGCGACCGCCACTGGCGTAGCAGCCTGGGCTACCGCTACCGCGGCGAAGACTGGGATCTGCAGGCGCGGGTCGCCTGGTTTGACGAGGGCCTCACCTATACTGACACCCTCAGTGGACTGGATGCCCGCAGCCGGGCCCGCACCGGACAGGGCGAGGTGGAGTGGCGCTGGTGGCCGGGGAAGGGACAGCAGCTCCGCCTGGCCCTGAGCCAGGCCTGGGGAGAGGCCCGGGCCGATGGTTATGGCGGACAGGCGCACCGCCGGGGCCAGGGAAGCCTTTTGGCCTTGTATCGCCTGCCCCGGTGGTGGCCCGGCTGGGAAGGCCAACTCAGCCTGCGGCAGGGCTGGGCCGATGGCCGATGGCTACCGCCCATGCCGGCCCTGGCCTGGGGGGTAGGC
>RFHL01001395.1 GCA_003696875.1 Bacteroidota bacterium
CCATTCGCCGGCCGAAACAGCTTTCCCTATCCATTAAGGCAAGGATTGACCAAAGTCATTTCCCCAAATAGCCGGAAAGGCTATCTTGAAGTGCGTCGCCATCTATATGGCGCGCCGCCCCTAAGCAGATGTTCATGATATGAACGGCCGGGCTGCCGCTCACACCCTTTTTGTTTTGTCAAGAAAATATTTCCAATCATGAACCGCCTGCGTCTCTCTCTCTCTCTCTCTCCCTTATGCTGGGGCTGCACCTGGCCTACGGCCAACCTGAGGCGGCTCCGCCGCCCGACACCACGGTGGACTATATCCGGGGGGTCATGGTGACAGGAGACACCTCTTTTTGGGTCATCGCCGATATGGCGGAAGACTACTTTGCGCGCACACATCCCGATTCTGTGCCCCCGGGCTTTGCCAAGGCCTACGGGCGCTGGTATCATTTCTGGCGTTCGCGGGTGGATAGTGCCGGGGATTTGCACGCCCTGAATGCCAAACTGGTAGAAATCGTGAACAGTGGCTACCTATGCCAGGGGGCGGGGGACTGGTCCTGTATCGGACCGGTGATTGAGAACAGCTCCCGCTCAGGGATCATCACCGCCGTATATGCTCCTCCGGGGCAGGGTGCAGTCCCGTCCACCCTCTACGCAGGCTCCAATACCGGTGGGCTCTGGAAGACCGTGGACGGAGGGCTGCACTGGCGGTGTATCACCGATACCCTCCATATGCCAGCCCTGGGCATCAACGCCATCAGTGGGCACCCTACCGACACCAGCCAGCTCCTGATCGCTACGGGCTATGCCCATGAGTTTGTGCAGAACTACGGCCTGGGGGTATACCGGTCAGACAACGGGGGCGAAAGCTGGCAAAGCACCAGCCTTTCTTGGATACCTAGCCTGGGGGAGCCCATGGTGCGAAACCTGGTCCGAAATACCCAGCAGCCCGATACTGTGTATGCCGTGGGGCGCAGAAGAGACGGAGGGAAAAAAAATCTCTACGTATTCCGATCAATTGATGACGGTGTAAACTGGATAGAACTGGTGCGCCTAGATTCGGTTCCTTTGACCACTCTCGACTGGAGAGAATACCCCATGGAACTGGAGGTCCTCCCCGGTCAGGGGGTAAATCAGAGCGACGTGATCATGGTTTCTACCGCCTCTATAGAAATTCAAGCCGCCAAGATTTTTGTCAGCACAGATGGGGGCCAAAGTTGGGCCAACCGCACCCCGGCAGGCTACAACTCAGACCTCTTTCTCCTGGCAAAGACGGCGGCTGATTCCGGAGCGGTGTATGCGGCATGTTTACACATCGATTCAGCAGGTTCTCCTTACCACCCACTATTGAAAACGGCCGACTTTGGGCAAAGTTGGCAGGTGCTAAGAGCCGATATTCCCAACTCTCGCCTGAGCCGGACCCGCCCCGTTTTTGAGATCAACCAACTGAATGCCCAGGTCATGTATTTTGGGGGGAATAGCCTAATGCGGACCACCAATGCAGGCGCTACCGCTTCCGTGGTAACGGACTATTACCCTCCTTCCGGTCCCAACTCTACCCATGCCGATATCCGGGCCATGCACTACTACAGCTCCAGCAGCGATGGGGGCAGCGATGTGATCCTGATCGGGACCGATGGGGGGATCAACATGACCACCCAGGGTGGTCTGAGCAACACCTGGCAAAACCGGAATGGCACGGAGTTGCTGGTGACCCAGGTATTCGACATAGGGATGAGCAGCCAGTATCCCGATTTCATCGGAGCGGGTACCCAGGACAATGGGTTTTTCAGCCGTCTCCCCGGCACAACAAATTGGACTTCTCATACCCCGATTTGGGGGGACGGAGGCCAGGTAGTGGTGGGTTGGCAAGACCCTGCGGTCATTTATGCTCGGTCCAATGATCTCATCTATCGCTCTTCGGATGGTGGTGCCAGCTACAGCCTCTTTACCTCAACGGAACCTCCACAAGAATATGAACCCTACCCCTTTCGTCAGGACCCCGCCGATGCCCAATCCATTCTCGTGGGGCGGAGAAAGTGGGTGTATCGCTATGGGGCCGGAGGGAGTTTGTTAAGTTCGGTTCAAGTTGCCCAGTTTAAGCCCCCTGATTCGACAGCAAAATTTAAATCCATCTCCACTCTCGAAATCGCTGAAGCTAACCCGGATGTGATTTATGTAGCGAGTGATGCGCGTTCCACTCCAGGCTTTATTCTTAAATCCTCCGATGGGGGACAAACTTGGCAACCCACCGCGAATTCAACACTTTGGAATGACAAAGGCACCACCTGTATCGCCATCGACCCACAGAACTCAGCGCGTATCTGGGTAGGGCTGGCCGGCTTTGGTGGCATCCGCATCCTGCATTCAGCGGATGGGGGCCTTACCTGGCATGACAGGAGTAACGGCCTGCCCCGGGTCCCCGTCAATGACCTGATCTACCTCAAGGGCAGCCAGGATGTGCTCTATGCGGCCAACGATATCGGGGTGTACCAATATGACCCGGTCTCGGCCCAGTGGAGCTGCTTTAGCCGGGGCCTGCCGGCCTGCCTGGTAAGCGATCTGGAGATCGACTACTGCCAGGGCCTCATCCGGGCCGGGGTCTATGGCCGGGGCGTGTGGGAGTCGCCGCTACCAGCGGGCCCCACCTGGGTGATTACCTCCGACACGACCTGGGCGGCCGAAACGATCACCCATGTCTATGGGAGTCTGGTGGTGGCGGCAGGGGCTACCCTTACGATACAGGGACTGGTCAACATGGGACTGGATGCCAGCATCCGGGTGGAACCCCATGGCCGGCTGATTGTGGATGGGGGAACCCTGACCAACCTCTGCGGCGGTTTCTGGAAAGGGATCGATCTGGCAGGCAGCTCTACACAGGACCAACTCCCACTCTCCTGGCCCACCTACCAGGGTAAGGTCGAACTAAAAAATGGGGCCACGCTGGCCCACGCCCGGGATGGCATCTCCACCGGGATTCCTCAGGGGAGTGGGATGCAGCCCTCCGGCGGGCTCATTGTCGCTGAGGCAAGTACCTTCCTCAACAATCGCCGGGCGGTGGAATTTCTGACCTACGATGGCTTCCAAAACAGCCGTTTTCTCAACTGCACCTTCCGTGTCGATGATGACTACCGGGGAAATGGGGATTTTTCCAGTCACCTGACCCTTTGGGACTGTCACGGGGTGGAGGTTACGACCTGCACCTTCCAGAATGCTCAAAGTGGGCGGGCCTACGATCCCGGCCTCAACAATGGCATCTACGGGCTGGATGCGGGCTTTGTGGTCCGAGGCCACTGTGCCGTCAGCCCTCCCACCGGATCACCCTGTCCGCCCAAATCCTTGACTTCCACCTTGTTTGAAGGCTTTAACCGGGGCGTCCGCGCCTCGGGGGGAAACAATGCCTATACGGTCGATATACGGGAAGCCTACCTGCGGCGAAACGGTATCGGGATATATGTCTCCGAACTGGACCAGGCAGTGCTGCTGCGCAACCGCTTTGAGGTGGGGGATACCGTACCGCGCCCTGATAGCCTGCATATGGGCGTGTGGGTGCAGGGATCTTCGGGTTACCGGGTAGAAGAAAACACCTGCACCGCCGGGGCGCTGAGCTTGCATCCTACCCTGGGGATGCGGATTACCGAAAGCGGGACCGCCAACAATGAAGTGTACAAAAACACCTTCTCGGAGTTGTGGGCCGGAATCCGGGCCGAAGGCCTGAACCGCTCTCCCATCAACGCCTATGAGGGCCTTGTCATCGCCTGTAACCAGTTTAGCCGCATGCAGTGGCTGGACATCGATATACAAGCGATTGGGGGCAATTCCCAACATGGGGTCCGGATGCACCAGGGGGATCAGAGCGGCGGGTTGGCTGCCGGTAATATCTTTACCCACTCGGGTAACCACGCAGAGAGTGACTACCGCAATGCCACAGATTGGGGGATATTCTATTACCATCATGGCGGAACCTCTGCCCCGCTTTATTACACTTCCGGCCGGGTAGCCCCCATGCTTCTCCAAGATGTTCCGGATTGCCCCTCCCGGGTCGACATCGGCATCGGGGGAGCTCCCCAGCAACTCCTTCAGCAATACGACTCGGCCGAGCAGGCCCTGCAGAGCCTGGCCTATGCCTATCAGCAGTTTATCGACGGGGGCAATACCCCCGCCCTGGTCAGCCAAATCCAGGGCAGTTGGTCTCAGGATGCCTGGAATCTGCGCAGCGAACTCCTAGCCCGCTCCCCCTCCCTCTCGGAAAAGGCGCTGCGCCAGGCTGCCTTGCAGGGCATCATGCCTGATGCCATGCTCCTCGAGGTGTGCCTGGCCAACCCGGAGGTTCTCCGCAATGAGGCCTTCCTGCAATTTCTGGAGACAGACCTGGTTCCCCCCATGCCCAGCTATATGGTCAACCTGCTGGCCGCCTATTGGGACTCCACCACCCTGCGGACCGGTTTCGAGAGGGGATTGGCTCATTTTTCGGGCCTGCGTACCCAGGCTGCCGATGCCCTGCTCACCCACCTTCGGCTCGATAGCCTCGACCAAACCCCCACACTCTCCCACTGGCTGACCCGGCGGGGGAGCCTCTCAGACCGGTATGGACAGGTAGCCCTGCACCTTGCCCGGCGGCAGGCCGACTCGGCCCTGATGGTGCTGGACACCCTGGCCGGCTGGCCGGAGATGAGCTACCCGGCCCTGGCCCAGGAACAACAGGACTATCGCGACTACCTCCAGCTATGTCAGAGTGTCTTTGTAGCCAACCGGGACCTGATGCACCTGACTGCAACAGAACTGGCCACGCTGGAGCAGATCGCCCTCCGGCCCTATTCCCGGGCTGTGGGCATGGCCCGCAACCTCCTCTGTTTTGGGTATGAGATGTGCCTGGACGAGACCACGGGGACGGTGACCAGTCTAAGCCGGCGCCCCCGCCCCGATCTGGATCCCCAAGCCCTGATCCACAGCCACTATTATCAGGTGTGGGCCTTTCCCAACCCGGCTCAGGACTACGCCACCGTGGCCTGGCAGTTTGTACACCTCTCCGGGCCAGCCTCCCTCACCCTCTACGACGGCCTCGGCCGGCCGCTGGCGCAGACCACCATCACCACCCCTGAGGGCCAGTGGCTCTGGGATACCCGCACCCTGCCCACCGGGCTATATACCTATGTCCTGCGCGATGCCGATCAAACGATCCTGGGCCAGGGCAAACTGACCCTCTCTCCCGATAAACCTATCTCCCACCCCTCCGCAGCGGGCTCCACCCGCTGCGGAGCCAACGCTTGATACCAATGAAAAAGCATATATGCCTCCTCGCCTGCCTTCTGTTGGCTGCCCCCGGACTCTACCCGCAGGCCTTTACCCTGGATACGACCTTTCAGGCGGGAAGGGGAATTCCCTACGGCAGTTTCCCCAGGGTGCGATATATAGGATTATCCCCTGATTACCAATTTGTGCCTGGCATGATCATACATATTATTGCACATGAGACTGATGCCAGCATCACTATTGGAGGCAGTATTGATTTTGCATACTTAGGCCAAGTGGTGAAAATATTGCCAAATGGCGCCCCTGATCCTGCCTGGGATTTTCGGCCGCAGGACATTTGGGGAGTACTAGATCGTTATGGAAAAACATTTAATGGTTATTATATTTCTGACAGTGAATCATTGTCGGCCATCTTGCGGGTTGATAACAATGGCGCTCCACAACCGTCCTGGCCCCTCAACCTGGGGAATCAATGGATGTTCGCCAGTCCCTATGCCTTCCCCAGTGGCCGGATGATCGCCGGAGTCGGGTTCAGTGGCGGCCTGCTGGACCAGCGCCTGATCATGGTCGATGCCCAGGGCTACATCGACACCAGTTTCCACCATTACACCAACGCCGCCTTCTTCCAATGGCTGCCCGATGGGGCGGAACACCTGCTTATGTCATCCCCATTTCTGAACTACTACGACAGCCTCCCGGTCAACCGGATCTGCCGGATCGACACCCTGGGCAATCTGGATACCACCTTCCGGCCCACGCTCTTCCGCTGGGGGGAGGCCCATCCTCTGCTGGTGCAGGCAGACGGCAAGGTGCTCGTCGGGGGGACCTTTGCCCTGCACCAGCATCCCGACACCCTACATCTGATCCGCCTCCATCCCGATGGGCGGCTCGACAGCAGCTTCAACAATTTTCACACGGCGGACTATAAGGCTTGGGGGTTTGGTACCGCTATTTCGACAGGTGCGATTTCCGGAATCTATACCGTCTGCGAGACCAGCGACGGCGGGCTGCTGGTGGGAGGGCGCTTCTCTCACTATCAGGGACAGCCCCGGCAGGGACTGGTCAAGACCGATGCCGACGGCTTTCTGGACCCCAACTACCTCTATGGCAGTGGCGTCGATAGTGTCGAGTTCTGGGACTCTGATGGACAGAGCATAGATATTATTCCAGGGGTGGTGCGGCACATCGTCCG
>RFHL01001396.1 GCA_003696875.1 Bacteroidota bacterium
GCTCTACGCCTTGGACACCACCGGCCATATCCGGCAGACCTGCCCGGTGCCTGGCACCACCAACCGCGATTGGGAAGCCGTCGCCAGCGACGGATCGTACCTCTACCTGGGCGATTTTGGCAACAACGCCAATGGGGGCCGGCAAGACCTCCGGATCCTGCGCATCGCTCACCTCTGCACCGACTCGGTGCAGGTCGACACCATTGCCTTTACCTATGCCGGAGCTGACAGCCTGATTCCCGGTCCAGCCAACCAGACCGACTACGACTGTGAAGCGCTGGTGGCTACCTCAGATAGCCTTTACCTTTTTGCCAAGCAATGGCAGAGCCAGGGTACCCGTACCTATGCCCTTCCCAAGCAGCCGGGCAGTTGGACGGCCCAGTTGCGCGACAGCCTCGCCGAGCCTGGCCTCATCACCGGGGCCAGCCTGCTGGACAGTGCCCGCGTCCTCATGCTGTGCGGGTATTCGACTACGCTCCAGCCTTTTTTGCTCTTGTGCTATGACTATCCGGAGCGGCGATTCTTCCAAGGAAACATACGGCGCCTGAAGCTGGGCCTGAGTTTTCACCAGATTGAGGCCATTGACAGCCCGGATGGGCTCACGGCCTACCTCACCAACGAGCGCTTCAGCAACGTCATCACCACCCCTGCCAAGTTGCATCGCCTCGACCTGCAGCCCTTCCTGGGGACCTATCTACTGGGACCGGCCAGCACCCTCGCTGCCGCCCCCATCAACCGCTTTCGCCTCTACCCCAACCCAGCAGGCGAAGCGGTCACCCTCGACCTGAGCGGCGGCCCCGACCAGCCTTACGCGCTGATCGACAGCCAGGGCCGTCAAATCCGACAAGGGCAAATCCGAAAAGGCTCCCAGGCCCTGCCCTTGCAGGACCTGAGCACGGGCACCTATTATCTCATCACGCCCACTCAGAAAGAGCTCTTGCAGATCCAGAAGTGAGTTTGGCATAACTGTGGCCAGCGGCCTCAGCCTTCGCGCATCCCCGCAAGGGTGATCCAGTCGCCCGGCGCCACCGGTGCCGCCACCGGAACCCAGAGAGGCTGCCCTCCCGCCAGCACGAGCGCCTTGCCCGCTTGATAGGCCAGCACCTCCACCCGCACCGGTTGCGGAGGAGCCAGGATCGCCCCGGGCGTCCCGCTTTGGACGGCTCCACCGGGCTCCAGACGAATCACCCGGCTGGCCAGCCGCATGATTTCGCCCTTGTCGTGGCTCACCAGAATCCCCGGCACGCGCAGGTGCGCGTGGAGCTGCTGGAGGTCGGCTTGCAACTGGGTGCGCAGTTTCTGGTCCTGCGCCGCCAGAGGTTCGTCCAGCAGCAAGAGCCGCGGCCGCCGGATAAAGGCCCGCACCAGCGCTACCCGCTGCTTTTGGCCGCCGGAAAGCCTGCCCGGCCGGCGGTTGCGCAACTCGCTGAGTCCCACCATCTCCAGCAAATCAGCCACGCGCGTCGGCCCATCGCCTTTGGGCAGAGCAAAGCACAGGTTTTCCCAAATGCTCATGTGTGGAAACAGGCCATAATCCTGGAAGACGTAGCCCACGCTGCGGGCCTGCGGAGGCAGCCAGCAGCGGCTGCTCGCCCGGTACCAGCAC
>RFHL01001397.1 GCA_003696875.1 Bacteroidota bacterium
AGATTCACCGCATCCAGCGCCATCAGGCGCAGGTAAACCTTCTCACGACCAGCGGGCAGTGGTAAGCCTTCATCGTGAGAGCATAGGCCCCCATTTCCCCACTTACCCCTATTTGCCCACTTACCCCATTTCCCCACTTCCCCCATACCATTCAATTCTCATGGCAAGAATATCTCTCATCCTCATCCTGGGCGCGGCACTGTGGTTGCCGGCCTGTGGTCCCGAAGAAGGCGGCGCCGACGCCTATGGCAACTTTGAAGCCGAGGAAGTTATCGTCTCGGCCGAAAGCAACGGCCGCCTCATGGCCTTGGCGGTCGAAGAAGGCCAGGACCTCGTAGCCGGCCAGGTGGTGGGCTATGTCGATACCTCAGCCCTGTACTTGCAAAAACAGCAACTGCGCTCGCGTATCCGGGCGGTGCTGAGCAAGCAGCAGGCAATCGCCCCTCAGGCGCGGGTGTTCGAGGAGCAAAAGGCCAACCTGCGGCGGGAGATCGCCCGCTTTGAAAAGCTCGTGGCCGACGGAGCCGCCACGCCCAAGCAGCTCGACGACCTGCGCGGGCAGCTGGAGCTGGTCGAGCGACAGGAAATCGCCCAGATCACGGCCCTGGAGACCGCCAACCGCGGCATCAATGCCGAGGTGCAGCCCCTGCTGGATCAGATCGCGATCATCGACGACCAGGTCCGCCGGGCCACCATCCGCAATCCGCGCGATGGGCGAGTACTGGTGCGCTACGCCGAGGCCGACGAAATCACCGGTTTTGGCAAGCCGCTCTACAAGCTGGCCGACACCCGCGAGCTGATCCTGCGGGCCTATGTCTCCGGCGATCAGCTTTCGCAGGTGCAAATCGGCAGCACGGTGAATGTGCGCGTAGACGCGCCCGATGGCGGCTGGGAAAGCCTGGCAGGCAAGGTAACCTGGGTCTCGGAGGAGGCGGAGTTTACCCCCAAGGTGATCCAGACCAAGGAGGAGCGGGTGAGCATGGTCTACGCCATGAAGGTGCTGGTCCCCAACGATGGCCGCTTGAAGATCGGGATGCCGGGAGAGGTGATGTTTTGATGAGATGTCAGAAGTCAGAGGAGAGAAGTCAGACCTCGAACCTGCCTTCAGCCCTTGACTTCGACTGAGCCAACACCCGGAGGGTGTTAGCCTGACCAGGGGTTAGGGTTTCGCAGCCTGTGTTCGCTCATTTTCTGCCCATTCATTCCTATTCATCAGCCAAGACATGTCAGCCATTCACATATCCCAGTTGCAAAAAAGCTACGGCGACGTACAGGCCTTGCAGGACATCAACCTGGAGGTGGCGCCGGGAGAGCTCTTTGGTCTGATCGGCCCGGACGGGGCCGGCAAGACCAGCCTGATCCGCATCCTGGCGACGCTCCTCCTGGCCGATGCCGGCCGGGCCGAGGTGCTGGGTCTGGACGTCGTCAAGGATTACCGCAAGCTGCGGGCCCTGATGGGCTACATGCCCGGCAAGTTTTCGCTGTACTACGATCTCACGGTGCAGGAAAACATCGACCTTTTTGCTACGATTTTCGGGACCTCGCTCAAGGAAAACTACGAGCTGGTCAAGGACATCTACGCCCAGATCGAGCCCTTCAAAAACCGGCGGGCAGGCGCCCTTTCTGGCGGGATGAAGCAGAAGCTGGCGCTCTCCTGCGCCATGATTCACGCACCGGAGGTCCTCTTTCTGGACGAGCCCACCACCGGGGTGGACGCGGTGTCGCGCCGGGAGTTTTGGGACATGCTGGACCGGCTCAAGGCCCGGGGCATCACCATTCTGGTCTCCACGCCCTACATGGACGAGGCGAGCCGTTGTGACCGGGTGGCCCTGATTCAGGAGGGGCGGCTGCTGCAGGTAGACCGGCCCGAGGCCATCACAGCCTCCTACGGGGCCCCCCTGCTGGGGGTGCGCAGCGACAAGATCTACCAGCTGCTGCAGGACCTGCGGCGCTATCCACATGCCCGGGCGGTGCACCCCTTTGGTGAGGAGGTGCACTACACCGACCGGCGCGAGGCCGCCGATCCGGCGGCCCTGGCCGCCTGGCTGGAGGAGCAGGGGCATACCGGGGTGCAGGTGCACCCCGTACCCGCCACGATTGAAGACAGTTTTATGGCCCTGATGGAGGCCTGATTAGCCCAACGACCCATGGCAAGCATATCGGTACAAGACCTGACCCGGACCTTCGGCAGCTTCACGGCGGTGGACCACATCAGCTTTGAGGTGGCACAGGGAGAGATTTTTGGCTTCCTCGGCGCCAATGGCGCCGGCAAGACCACCGCTATCCTCATGCTATGCGGGCTGCTGCAGCCCAGCGGCGGACAAGCCCGGGTGGCGGGCTACGATGTTTATCGACAGGCCGAGGCTATCAAGCGCCACATCGGCTACATGAGCCAGAAGTTCTCGCTATACGAGGACCTCACCGTGCGGGAAAACATTTTTTTCTACGGGGGTATCTACGGCCTGCGACGGCGGGCGATCCGGGAAAAAACCGAGGCCCTCCTGGCCCGGCTGGGCCTGGAGTCGGTGGGCAATACCCTGATCCGGGATCTGCCGTTGGGCTGGAAGCAAAAGCTGGCCTTTTCGACCGCGATCCTGCACGATCCGGAGATCGTTTTCCTCGACGAGCCTACCGGCGGGGTGGACCCGGTGACCCGGCGGCAGTTTTGGGAGATGATCTACGAAGTCGCCGCCGGCGGCATGACGGTTTTTGTGACGACGCATTATATGGACGAGGCCGAGTATTGCGACCGCATCTCCATTATGGTCGATGGCCGCATCGAGGCGCTCGGCAGCCCGGCCGATCTCAAGGCAGAGTTTGCCGCCACCACGGTGGATGAGGTC
>RFHL01001398.1 GCA_003696875.1 Bacteroidota bacterium
CTTCATTGGCGCGGGCGGCTTTACGCGGCGGCCCCTGGAACGGTGGCTCGCGAGCCGGGCGCTTCGCCTTGAACCTGTACTATGGGCCCGCGGGCGCGGCCACGCACATCGGCGGCCGCTGTTCCCTTGCCTCCCCAGCGCCCGGGTTCGTGCGGTTCCGAAGTGATTCGGAAGCGCACGAAGCCAGATTCGCCTGGCGGCTTTGGGGAGAAACCGGCACCACAATCCGCATCGGCTTTGGACGGAGCCCGTCGGATTTGGATGCTTGGGATGGCTCGGATAGCGGAGGGGATATCACCAGTAACCTGTTCACGGTCTCCCAGTTTTCGCAATGTGATCTGACAAGCTATAATTCTGAGGGTTTTGAAGTTGCGGGGGATGGGTCGACGAGTGCGGGGTTGTTGCCGTTGCAGGGACGTTGTGGGGTGGATATGTCCAGCCTAGACCCTTGGGAAAAACGCTATGTCAAACTATTTGCTAGCAACAGCCACGGCCAGATCTTTTCCGACCAGTATGTGATTGCTCGGGTGCCGGACGGCATGGTGTTTGTTGCGGCGGAAGATTGGCCCGACCCGGTCAAGCATCGGCTGGCAGCCGAGTACGGCGAGAGCTACAACACACCGTATGATTTTGCCATTGATAAGTATGAGACCTCGGCAAACGGATCGGTTCCAAATTGTGATCCAGAATATGATTTCCCCTGCACAACCTCCGGCTTTACCGGCTACCTCGAAAGTACCGGCGCAACCCCAGCCATCAACTTAAACTGGTACTCCCACAAAACAGGCTGTGATCGCAGAACCGATATCCTCGGTGCAGATTGGGCCGATACCGGGCTGTCTCCAGGTGACCCCTCGGGCAGGCGTGTGCATCTGGCGACCGGTGTGGAATGGATGGTGGCTAGTTTTGGTACTCCTGATAGTATCGGGCCGCAGTTTTGTCATAACCATCGTGATTTTTGGAACCCAGGTACTCCTGCCAGCGCTGGGTCGATGGAGCGCTGTCAGAGTCGCTATGGAGCCCGCAATATGATTGGTAACCAAGAGGAGTGGGCCAATGAGTTGGCTGATAACGGGGTGATGTACACCTACTGGATAGACGATGATCTTGGCGAGGATATCGGTTTATCCGGGGGCTGGGATGTGGCTACAGGCTTTATCACCAGCTGGAACTTTAACCTAGCCTTTCCAATGTCTACTTCTTGGACTCAGTCCGCAGCCTTTTCTGAGAGCGATCATTTCGGGGAAAACTCTGGCAGTTTATCGAGCTATGGCTCAAGGGCGCAGGCGGCTCGACGCGGCGCCCTTTGGGACGGTGGCTCGCGAGCCGGGCGCTTCCGCTTGCGCCTGAACCATGGGCCCACGGGCACGAACTCGAGCCTCGGCGGCCGCTGTTCCCTTGCCTCCCCAGCCACCGCCCCGTAGGGGCTTGCCCTAGCTTCCGAAGCCGAAGGGTTCGGAATGAGGACAGCTGGAAGCGATGGGAAAGCGCGATCCAGAGGGTAGAGC
>RFHL01001399.1 GCA_003696875.1 Bacteroidota bacterium
GCCTTGGTGAATCGTTTTGATGGATATTTCAAAAAACTCACTCACCACCCCGAACCCGCCTCGACCCAGATTCAGTGCCTCCAACGCCGCAAAGCGACGACGATCCGCTTCGTTCAGACTTTCGAAAAATTTCTTCTTTAAATCAAGCCGCTCAATGTACATCGTTCTTTCAGCTTTAAGGGTTTACCCAAGATACGAACTTTGAGGAACTTATTCTTTGAGCGTTAATTAGCCTTACATCTGATACACTACCGTTTTGATGTATACGAGCCGGAAGATCAGCGCGGCTACTGGAATCTCATTGGCCCCGGCTGGGGCCAGCATGTGCATGTCACCGACCTGATCGGCGACCAGGTGGTCGATTACATTGAGGCGCGGGGGCCTGAACAGCCCTTTTGTCTATCGGTCAGCTTTCACGCCCCCCACGCCGCCGATACGCGGCCTGAGCAGTATGTGTGGCCGCCCCGCCACGATACCCTCTATGCCGGGGTCCGGATTCCGGACCCCGTGATGAGCGACCCGGCCTGGTTCGAGGCGCAGCCTGAGTACGTGCGCCAGGGCCTGAACCGGACCCGCTGTTACTGGCGCTATGATACGCCCGAGAAGTACCAGCGCATGGTCAAGGGCTATTACCGAATGCTTACCACGGTAGATGACAACATCGCCAAAATTCGACGTGCTCCGGAGGCCCAGGGCCTGGCCGGCAACACCCTCATTATCCTGATGGGAGACAATAGCTATTTTCTGGGCGAAAGGGGTTTTGCCGGCAAGTGGCTCATGTACGAACCTTCGCTGCGGGTTCCCTTGATCATCTATGACCCCCGGCCGGAACGGGCGCCCCGCCGCCTCCCGCAGATGGCCCTCAACCTGGACATCGCACCGACGCTGCTCGATCTGGCGGGCCTGCCAGTTCCGGCCACCATACAGGGAGGGAGCCTGGTACCCTTGTTGCTCGGAGACAGCATCATGTGGCGGGAGGACTTCCTCTGCGAACACCTCTACGACATGCCCTACATCCCCCAGAGTGAGGGGTTGCGCAGCGAGACCTACAAGTATTTCCGGTATCGAGACGACCCGGGCCATGAGGAGCTCTACGACCTGCGTCAGGACCCGCAGGAGCGCCAGAATCTGGCTTCTGACCCGGCCTACCGGGGCCGGTATCCTTGAGATGCGGGCCCAGTGCGACAGCTTGATCCTGAGCCTTCAACCATAGCTTACCCCTTCCGCAGCACCCTCACTTCATAGGGCTTCAGCTCAATACGCCCTTCGTAGCGTTGGCCGTTCAGCGCATCCCGGTAGCGCCCGGCAGGCAAGGTGACGGTTTTCGGCTCATTGTGGATGTTATTGAGAATGAGGCCCTCGGCCTTGTCGCCTTGGCGGGGGACCGCAACTACGCCCGGATCGCCGCTCAGCAGCGGCGCGATGCCCTGCTCCGCCGCGTAGTGTGTCAGCAGCTGGGCGAGGGCCGCCCGGCCGGGGTCGGTACCGAGCATCACGACTTTGCCCTGTCCTACCCGCCTCTCCATGATGGCCGGGCGGCCATCGTGCATGCCCGTCTCGTAGTGGGCCAGCACCTTACCGTCCTCACTGCTCAGGGCCTCGGACCAGAGACTGGCCTCGCTCTGGGCGATGCCCAGTTCCTCCGCAAAAGTCAGCTTGAGCGGGATCTCGGCTGGCCGCAGCTTGGTCCCTATCGGGATGCGGCTCTCCACCTCGATGCCGCTCCATGCGTTCAGATCACCCATAGCGTGGTCGGTGTAGCCGGTCCAGTAGGGGGTGCGGTAGCCGGTCATGGGACCGAGGATCAGGGTCCCGCCCTGCTCGACCCAAGGCCGGAGCTGAGCCCGCAGGTCGTCCGGCATCATGGGCAGCAGCGGGAGAAAAAGGAGATCATAGTCGCTGATGTCTGCCCCGGTGGGCAGTACGTCGCGATGCAGGTAGGCATCGTGAAAGGCCAGGTAGAAGCGATAGGTCCAGTCGGTATAATAGCGGATGCCATTGGCGTACTGCTCGATGCGCAGACCCTGATCGGCCTCGTGGCTGTAGATGGTGGCGATCCGGGCCGGGGCCACCGGGGCTTCAAAAAGAAATTCTCCGCTTTTCTGGAGGCTGGCGCCCAGGGCCTTAAGGTCGTCGTAGTTGGCGGCGGGCTTGCCCCAGGTGTGGAGGATCGCCCCGTGGGGCATCTCTTGGCCGGCGCGATGCTGCCGCCACAGCCAGAAGAGGGAGCCCTGCCCTCCCAGGGCATAATTCATCCACAATGCCGAGAACATAGAGCCCTCGGGCTGATGCAGAAACCAGGTCATGCCTTCCTTGCCCCCGCCAGAATTGTTGGGGGCGGTCTCGAAGAGCCAGTGCATCCCCTTGCCGTAGCCGCGCATGCGGTCGTAGTTGCTCACGACCCGGTCATAAGCTTCGAAGCTGTGGTAGTTGTTCACGGCCATGAAGTCGGCCTCGGCCATGAGCTTTTCGTAGTCGGTGGTTTGCCCCGGCATGGTATCATGGGTGATGGGGGCCTTGGAGTGGCGCCGGATCACCGCGATCTGCACATTCTGAAACTCGGTGACCATGTCGCTGTTGAATCGCTCCCAATCCAGCCGCAGGCTGGGGTGGTGCCAGACGCTGGGCAACGGCATGGGGATCTGGTCAAAGGCCTGATAGGTCTGGCTCCAGAGATCAGTAGCCCAGATTTCGTTCAGATTTTCAATGCTGTCGTATTTCGCCTGAAGCCATGCTTGCCAGCGGTAGCGGCTTTCGTCGCTGTAGTCGGCATGTTTGCTCAGTTCGTTGTCGATCTGCCAGCCGATCAGGGCGGGATGATCTCCCAGGGCCTTGGCCATTTCCTCCACGATGCGCAGGGCATAGTGGCGGTAGACGGTGCTGGTGTAGCTATAGTCCTTGCGGGCGCCGTGGATACGGCGGTGGCCGTCAGGCTCCAGCAGCCCGATCTCGGGATGCTTTTCCCACAGCCAGGCCGGCGGTGTGGCGGTAGGGGTGCCAAGGATGACGTCGATGCCGCCCGCATGCAACTGGTCCATGATGTCGCGCAGCCATTCGAAGTCGAATTGGCCTTCCTCCGGCTCCATTTTCGACCAGGAAAACTCCGCCATCCGGACCACATTCATGTTCAGGTCCTGCATCAGGGCGATGTCTTTGGGGACCTCCTCCACCGGCCAGGTTTCCGGGTAGTAGGAAGCCCCGTAGTAGAGCTTGGCTTCGCCGATGTGTTGGGCAGAGAGCGGCAGACAGCCCTGCAATAGGAGCGTGAGGGCCAGAATACTTCGGAAAAAGCGCATAGGATTGTTTGGGGAAAAAGAGCCGGAGGCGCACCAGGGGTACCAGAAAAGCGTGTTGATTCTCCGCAACATGATAGGCTCTGTTTACCCGACGGCTATTTCCGACACCTATGGGTACCCCACCTCATTTTGAATGTGTGATAAAGTCTGTAAGCGATGATGAATCAGCTGAAATCCTATCTGCGTCTCTGTCTGTTTGTGTTGCCCATGCTGGGCCTCTGGGCCTGCGAAGAAGTCGTCGATGTGATCGAAAACCTGCCCCCGCCCGGCCTGCCGGCCGTGGATGCGGTGGCAGAAGAAGAAATCCGCCACCAGGAACTGGTGGGCCTCGCCATTGGTCTGGTCCAAAACGGCCAGATGACCCACATCCGGGGCTATGGCTTTGCCGACCGGGACCGCGAAATCCCCCTGACCCAGGAGACCCTCATCCGCTGGGCCTCCATTTCCAAGACCCTCACCGCCGTGGCGGCCATCAAAATGTACCGGGCCGGCGACATCGACCTTGACGCCGACATCCGCACCTATGTGCCCTATTGGCCGCAGCAGCCACAGGGCGCCATTACCCTGCGCCAATTGCTACAGTGTACCAGTGGGATTCCGCATTATCAGGATTCTACCTTCACCTATAGCCTCGCCGGCTATGATGATACCCAGCCGTATAACGCCCGGAAGAGCGTGGAGACCTTTTCCGATCAATTCCTGCTCTTTGATCCCGGCGATGATTACAACTATAGCACCTTCGGCTTTATTCTCGCGGCTGCGGCCATCGATCAGGCCTCCCGCGATGCCTACGGACTGAGCTTCCCCGAACTGGTGCGCGATAGCATCGCCCAGCCCCTGGGCCTCTCCACGCTCCAGCCGGATTACTCCGGCTTTCAGAACCTGACCCCCCGCACCCTGGGCTACGACAAGAACTGCGCCGGGGAAATCCGGCAGGAAGGCACCGACGACGTGAGCTGGAAGCTCGGTGGCGGTGGCTGGATTTCTTCGCCCAAAGACCTCACCCGCTACATGGAGGCCCTCATCAACGATGAGGTCGTGCCCTCAGCCTGGATGGATACGCTCCTCAATGAACCCATCATCAACGGGCAGCGGACAGGTTACGGGATGGGTTTCGAGGTCTTTGGCAGCTATGTGGGCCACGGTGGTTGGCAGCAAAACGGTCGCAACCAGATGTACTTCTGGCCCGGCAGCGATGATGGTATCGTCATCATGTGCAACTCGGAGCATGTGGACCTGACCCGCCTCTTTATCCGGATCTCTGAGGCAGCCGGCATCGCCAACTTTGTGGACCAGGATTACAACCTGTACAACCGCCTGCAGTGCTATGACGACGGCGACTGCGACGGGGTAAGCACGCCCCTCTTTGCGGGCGTGTGGCGGGCAGGTGAGACCGATCAGCTCATCCGCCGGGGCTACACCTTCGATCAGTTCAATCGGGAATGGACCCGCCTCTCGGAGGCGGGCTACCGCCTCAAGGACATAGACACCTGGCGCGATGTGGATGGCACCCGTCGTTGGGATGGCATCTTCACCAAGGGTACGGGCCGCCACGCCCTCTGGCGCGGCTACAATCAGGCCGACTTCAACGCCAAGTGGCAGGAGATGAGTAACGACGGCCTGCGCCTGATCGACCTGGAGACCTATACCGCCGCCAACGGCGAACGCCTTTGGGCCGGAGTATTTGAAGAAGGCAGCGGGGCCTACGCCATGTACCGCAACTTTGATTTTCAGGGATTTCACGACAAGTGGGACGAACTCAACGGTCAGGGCCTGCGCCTGATCGACATCGAGACCTACCTGGATGACAACGGCGACCGCCTCTGGGCGGGCGTATGGCGGGCCGGTACCGACAGCTATGCCCTCTACCGGGGCCAGACCACCGCCGATTTCAACACCCGCTGGACCGCTCAGAGCAGTCAAGGGCGCCGCCTGGTAGACCTGGAGGTCTACCGCCTGAGCAATGGGGAGTTACGCTGGGCCGGGGTATGGCGCGAAGGGACCGAAGCCGCCGCCCTCTGGCGCAACTTCGACTTTTGCGGCTGGCAGGAGAAGCATCAGGATGCCCAGGCCAATGGCCTGGAGCTGCTGGACCTGGAGCGGTATGAATAGTGCTTAGGCAGGCGGCTGGTCGGCCGCCTGAATCCGCCGCCGTAGGAAGCGGAGGCTCTGATTGACTGAGTCGTTGAGAAAATCCACCAGTGGCGCGATACGGCGCCGAAGACGGTTCATCTCTCCCCGGTTGCGCGGGCGATCGCCCAGGCCATCAATGACCGCTTGCAGCGGCTCAATCAAGGTCTCAATATGGTCTATGGCTTCGCCACTGAGGTACACCTCATCGCTTTGGAGGTGTGTGCGAAGTTGTTGCAGGGCCTCAGTGATGATCTGGTAGCAGGAACGAATGCGATCATGTTGCCGGCTGTCGCCCAGAGAGCCCCGCCAACTGTAGATGAGGTTGATCGCCCGGCCGATCAGGAACGTCTGCTGACCCAGGGTGCGGATAGACTCCAAGTGCTGTTGCAGGGCCGGATCGGCCGCTGCGCCCTGCCCTTCGAGTTGGGCGGCCAGGTCGCTGGTCTCCTCGGCCTGGGCAAAGTTGACCATGCTCCCGATGTTGCAGGTGTCGAGGATATAGGTCATGTGAATATCAAAGTCCCGGGCCAGGCGGGCATAGGTGCGCATGTCTTCGAAGGTTAGGTCTGACCAATCCACCCCAGCGATACCATCGGCCCCGCCGTGCCCCTCGAAGTACACGGTGAGTTCGGCGACCTGCCCTTCGGAGCTAGCCGCATGCAGGGCGAGAATGGCGTCGAAGATTTGGGTCCCCATCTGGTCAGCGGTGGGATTGACGACATTGATCACCCGATCATAGCTACCGCGCAGGGCCTGCTGGATGGGGCTACCCCGCCGGAGGTGTTGGCGCACATCCTCAAGGTCTGAGCTGCGCCCCCGGTAGTTCCAGGCCCCGATATAGACTACCCACTGCGGCTGGAGGGCTTCGGGATCGAGGGCAGAATTACTCTGGGTAGCGTGGGGGGCCCCGCGGCGGGGATCGCCTTCGGCCACCATCCGGGCCGCCGCATCGACCTGTATGCGCTGCCGCCGCCAAAGCTGGGCAATACGATCGGTGAGCTCACCTGCCGAGTTTTGGGCCTGGGTAGTGGCAGCGATGACCTCGAAGGCAGGCGGGGTGAGGTCAGGCCCGGTAAGGGCCGCGAGCATGGCCTCCGTTTCCGGATCCAGACCGATCGCCGCCTCGGCGGGAGCCTCCTGCCGCTGGATCGGAAAATGGGCATGAAAATAACGGCCTGGCTCCGGGCGAGGGGCCGGAGACGCGGTCGCGGTGCCAGAGGCCTTGAGCTGAAAAGGGGGCGGAGCAAGCCGCAGGCCCTGAGGCACCGGCGCGGGCGGGGCAGCCTCCGCCGCCGGAGCAGTCGTGCGTTCTGGTTCGGTGTGGGTTTTCATACGGCGGTGGTCGTACCGTCAACCTTACAGACGCAAAAGATCGGGATTTTCCAGCGAAAATGCACCTGGAAAAAAGGGGGACATCTGTCGTAGCGGCGCTTCCGTGCCGCAGGAGGCTTCTCCACCCGCCATCTGTCTGCTCCCGCCTCACCCTTGACAAGCCCTCAGGCCCCAGATACTGGGGCCAGGGGTGGCCTGTCGCTTTCAGGCCCGGCAGGCTCCGGCACAGGACCCCGATCCCGTCAAAACGGTCGATCCCGTAGGGATTCAGGGTATAGGTAGCCACCCATTCAACCTGCCCGTCCCCATCGAGGTCATCAAGGAGCAGGCTGCTTCCGGGGTATAGACCGGGACGGCTGTCGAGTTCGGTACGTTGCCCTGTTGGGAGGGACCAGCTCAGAATGCGGGCCTGATACGGAAAAGGAGGGCCACCGGCTTCAAGCGGAAGGCCCGTGGGCTGGCGCTCATGCACCGCATAGAGCAGCGGGGGAGTCCCGCTGGTATCAAGTGCCAGGACGGGAGAGGCCATCTGCCACGAGCCGAGGGAGTCGAGGCGCTGGGCGGTCCCGCGGGTGCCATCTACCCGCCAGAGCCAGGCGGTACGAGCGTGAGGCCATACCCCTTCGTTAAGGATCGCGAAGAGGGTAGGGCCCCTCGGGCGTCTGCAGGACCAGAGGACTCCCTGTCATCTGGTTGCGGCAGGGCAGGGACCACAGGAGGTTTCCTTGCAGGCCGTCGAGGGCCAGCAGGCCGTGAGGGGAGGCTTCCCCCTCGGCGGCCCCGCCGCCGCAGAGGAGGATTTCCTTGATCCCGTCGCCGTCGAGGTCGGCGGCACGGGGAGAGGCGTAGGTACTGGCAGGCTGGAAGGTCGTCTCCCAACGGATTTCCGATGGGTGGCAGGCACTTAGTAGCAGGCTGGCGATCAGCCAGGATCGTATGGACAGCGTCTGAAGGCAGAACCAGGCCATGACGGGAGGTTGGATATGAAGAAAAAGAGGCTGCCACGAAAGTGACAGCCTCCCGGAACTACTACTTGGCGTGGGTCACTGATCACGCCACACTACTATCCAAATGATGCCCATTGGTGCGGGCTATGGTTTCTGGGGAGCCGGGGACTCAATGCGTGAGTTTTTCGCATAAAAACGCTTTGTCCGCCTCCCCCACGACCTGTGAACAGGCCCTTCTAATTCCCTGCCCAGGCCGTCTTCTGGACCAGCGAGGCATTGCGATCCAGGGCCGTTTGGGGGTAGGGCAGCTTGAAGTGCCGCTCGGGGTTGAAGGCCGCGAAGTCGTTGTCGTCCCCATCGGTATCGCCGGCGACGATAGCGGCAAAAGCGCCCGTGATGAGGTTGGGCAGGCTGTTGCGCTTGCGCACAAAGTCAAACCAGCGCTTGCCTTCACCAAAGAGCTCCCAGCGGCGCTCGTCGAGCAGGGTCTCGATGGTGACCTGGCTAGCCTCTAGCGCCGGCAAGCCGGCGCGGGCCCGTACCGCGTTGAGTGAGGCCAGGCCATCGGCGCTCAGGCTGCCGTCGGCCAGCAGGTCGGCCTCGGCATGAATCAGCAGCAGCTCGGCATAGCGTAGTACGGGGATGTTCAGCCCCGAAACCCCGTTGACGTTCTTGGTATTTTCCTGATACCAGTACTTTTGGTATCCCATACCGTTAGGCCGGGCACAGCAGCGGTTTTGGGCGTTTTGGTTATAGAATCCCGTGGTATCCCCATTGACGATGATGGGTTCATCCGGAAGCCAGATGGTGTAGTCCTTCCGGGCATCGTTGTCGTCCCACTGGGTGCGGATCGCTTCGTAGATGTATGCCCAGCCAAAGCCCCACATATTGTTGTTGTTGCGCATTTGGCGGGGGTTCATCGCCATGGGGACGGTAGTCCCCACGTCTCCATCGCTCCAGTTGCCCCCACCGTTGAAGTGGTTGACCGAGAAGATGTGCTCCTTGCCATTCTTGTTGAAGTTGAGATGAATGGAGCGGAGGTTTTCCGCTGGGGTAGCGAGCTCGTCGAAGAGGCC
This sequence comes from Bacteroidota bacterium, assembly GCA_003696875.1. Lineage (GTDB taxonomy): Bacteria > Bacteroidota > Bacteroidia > J057 > J057 > RFHL01. The sequence goes on from RFHL01001399.1 coordinate 8,785, forward strand.
GTAGGGACCACCATTGATGACCTCCGCCGCCTTGCTTTCGGCCAGGCCATACCACTCGGGGCGATTGAGCTCGTCGGCCCCAAAGAGATAGACATAGGCCATCATGGCCTTGGCGGCCCAACTCGTGACCCGCCCGCCTTGGGCGGCGGTGGGGGAGAGGTTGGCCTCGGCAAACTGCAGACCCTCAATGACCTGGGCATATACCTCTGCGGCCGGAGAGGCCGCCGGGGCAAAGCCGGCCGGGTCGCTCGGCAGCTCGGTCACGATGGGGACATCCCCAAAGATGAGGGTGAGCATGAAGTAGCCAAATCCCCGCAGGAAGCGCACCTCTGCCACAGCCTGGTTCAGGACATCGGCGCTCACATCGGCCTCTGGACCCCGGACCACTACCTGATTACATTGGTTGATCATCTGGTAAAATCCCGTGTAGGCCAGCTGCAAGTTGGTGTTTTCGGGGTCGTAGTTGAAGGTCGTCCAGGTGGCATGGGCACCATCTGTGGTGGAGGAGCCATTGTAGACATTGTCGCTAAATTGTTCGAAGCCTACAATCCCGAGGCTGTAGATGGAGTTGGAGCTACTCAGGCCGGAGTAGGCCGAGACGACGGCGAGCTGCAGGTCATTTTCGGTGGCGAAGAAGTCTTCGCCCGTGGGGCCGGTGGGGTCCACCTGATCGAGCATCTCGGTGCAGGCCGACAGGCCCCAGGCCAGCCAGAAAGCCAGCGTATATATCAGTATTTTTTTCATTTCGGTAATAGTTAGTCGGTTAGAAAGTTACTTTGATCCCCAGGGTATACTGCCGGGTCAGCGGATACAGACCGGCATCGACACCTGCGGTTTCGGGATTGCTGCCGTTGCGAAGGCCCACCTCCGGATCAAAGCCACTGTACTCGGTGAAGGTCAGCAGGTTTGTCCCGACGGCGTAGAGGTCGATCCCCCCGGTGCTCCACCCCATGCGGGCGAGCAGATTGCGCGGGATGGTGTAGCCCAGGCGCACATTTTTCAGGCGAATGAAGGAGGCATTTTCCACCCAGTGGTCCGAGGCACGCTCGTTGCCATTGGGGTCCTGGATCGCCGCACGTGGGATATCAGAATCCACGTTTTCTGGGGTCCAGCGGTCCAGCACCGTGGTGCGCCGGTTGCTCCAGCTACCGGTCGAGCGCTCCAGGCGTACCCGGAGCTGGTTGTAGACATCCACCCCGTGTACGCCCTGCAAGAAGACGGCGAGCGTGACCCCTTTGTAGCTCAGGGTATTGTTAAAGCCCCAGGTGAGATCGGGGATGGTACTGCCGATGATCACCCGGTCATTTTCGGCGTCGATGATGCCATCGCCATTCTGGTCCACATAGCGCAGATCACCAGGGGCGGTGTTGTTGTTGGCCGTCGCTTGGTCAGTGGCCTCGGAGTAGGTCGGTATGCCGGTATCCGGATCAATGGAGGACACCGCCTGATTTTGGTAGGCATGGCTGTAGACATCATCCCAGCTCCGGAAGAGTCCATTGGTCTGGAGGCCATACAAGGCCCCGATTTCTTCGCCCACGCGGGAGATATTGGGTCCGTTAAAGCGGTCGGCATCTTCCGGCAGCTTCAGGATGCGGTTGCGAACCGTGGAGAAGTTGAAGTCGGTACGCCACATGAAGTTGGGCCGGAGAATGTTGACCGTCGTGAAGGACATCTCAAAGCCGCGGTTGCTGACTTCGCCCAGGTTACCGCTGGGGTTGCTCAGCGCGCCCAGCTCCAAGGCAGGGGCGAAGGGCAGCAGCAGACCGCTGGTGGTCTTGTCGAAGTAGTCGGCCGTCACCTCAATCCGACCATTGTATAAACCCAGGTCCAGGCCTACGTTAAACATGACGATTTGCTCCCAGGCCAGAACGGGATTGGCCAGGCGCACCAGGGTCGCACCCGGCACCCGCCCCCCGTTGAAGACGTAGTTTTGCTCGTCGCCGGTACCTACGCGGGAGTTCCACTGGTAGAGGCCGGTGTTGTCAGACCCGCTCACGCCCCAGCCAGCCCGTAGCTTCAGGTTGGAGACCATGCCGACACTTTCCATGAAGGCCTCTTCGGAGATCCGCCAGCCCGCCGAGACGGCCGGGAAGGTGCCCCAGCGCTGGTCCGGCCCGAAGCGCGAAGAACCATCGCGCCGCAAGGTCGCGGTCAGGAGGTACCTGTCAGCATAGCTGTAGATAAAGCGGCCAAATACCGACACAAAGGCCGCCTCATTCCGGAAATTGCCATGGCTCGGCATGATGAGCGGGACGGTCGCCAGCACATTGCCGTCGGCATCGGTGATCTCAGAGGTCAGCTGCGGCCGGTCATAAAACCAGTAGTCGGTATCTACAAAGCCGCCGCCGCTGGTGTTGAAGCCGGTATTTAAATTGTTCTGGGCCTGATACCCGGCCATGAGGCTGAAGTCGTGGCTCCCGAGGGTCTTGGCGTAGGTAAGGGTGTTTTCGATAAACCAGGTGCGCGACTCCCCATAGCGGAAGTTGAGGCGGGTCGAGGTCTCGTCCAGAGTCATGGCCCCATCAATGGTGTTGGCCGGGGTGCGACTCTCGTCTTTGTTGAAACTCCAGTCGAGGGAGCCCATGGTATGGAAGGTAAGCCCATCCATGATTTCCCAATCGGCCGAGAGGGATCCCCAGATCCGGTTGCGGATATCCTGGTCGAAGTAATTGTCCAGAATCCAGATCACGTGGCGGTTTTCGTTGTCCAGCTGGCTTTCGGCATCCGGGTCATGGGCGCTCAAGCCGGCATAGTCTCCGTCTACCGGGTCAAAAATGGGCTTGTAGGGATTCACATTGATCAGGCGGGTGATCCAGTCCTTGGTGTTCACATTGCCGTCTACATTGCCCACCACATTGGCTTCGCTGCGCGAAACGGCCAGATTGGCCCCGAGTTTCAGCCGGCGGTTCACCTGATGCGAGCTGTTCATGCGCACAGTCCCACGGCGCAGGTCTGAGTTGGGTAACACTCCCGTCTGCTCGAAGTAGTTGGCTGAGACAAAATAGGTGGACCGGCTGGAGCCCCCATTGAGCGACAGGTTGTAGCTGTTCATGCGGCCGTTGCGGTAGGCATGATCAAACCAGTTGTACTGGGGCACATTTTCTCCGGCGAGAATCCGGTTGATGAGGGGTTGCCCGGGGTAGGTATCATGGCCCGCTTCCCGCTGTACCTCGTCCAGGTACTGCGCCCACTCGGGTCCGGAAAGCATCTGAAAGTTGCTCTGATCCAGTACATTCCAGCCGGTATAGGCGTCAAAGTTTACCTGCAGCGAGCCTTCCTTGCCGCGCTTGGTGGTGATGATCACCACCCCGTTGCCGGCCCGGGCGCCGTAGATCGCCGTCGCCGAGGCATCCTTCAGGATGTCGATGCTCTCAATGTCATTGGGGTTTATAAGCGAAAGCGGGCTCACCGAGGTCTGGCCGCCACCGGCCACATTGCCGATGATGATGCCGTCCACCACATAGAGAGGCTCGGAGTTGTTGAGAGAGCCGACCCCCCGGACCCGGATGCTCGCCCCCGCCCCGGGAA
>RFHL01001400.1 GCA_003696875.1 Bacteroidota bacterium
CATGAACTGGCCGCCACCACCCGACTGGGCCTGGACGACGACCCCGCCGACCCGACGGTCGACGCGGCGCTGCGGGCCCATCAAGCTGAGGCTCAGGCCATGGTGCGACGCTACGGCGGCTTTGACGAAGCCGATGCCGTGGTCTGGAGCAACTATGACGACTTTCCGGTGCGGGCGCTGCGGTACCATCATTTTGAATGGGTCAACGCGGCCACCCGCCGCTTTTTGCGGCGGCAAGCCGCCGCAGAGAAGCCCTTTTTTCTGTATGTCGCCACCACCGCCATACACGGCCCGGCTCACCAGAGCGTTCTGCACCAGGACCCGATCTACACGCCAGGCGGAATAGACAGCAGCCTGGCCGTGCACCGGACTGAGCGGGCGGCCCTCGCCGCCTCGCTGGAAGGCTTGCCGCCCCATGAGCAACACCTGCGCACCGGCATGAGCCAGCTGGATGGTCACGTGGGGGCAGTCGTTGAGGCTTTGAAGGCCCATGGCTTGTGGGAGCATACCCTGGTCATCTTCATGGCCGACCACAATACCGAGCCTGCCAAGGCGACCTGCTATCAGAAGGGCGTGCACGTACCCCTGATTGTGGCTGGCCCCGGAGTGAGCCAGGGGACCACTGAGGCCCTGGTACAGAGTGTGGACCTGCTGCCGACGCTGGCCCAGCGTCTGGATCTGCCCCTGCCGGCGGGTACGCTGGACGGGCGCGCCTTTGGACCGACTCTGGATGCCCCCGGCACCCCAGCCCGTGACATTGCCTACTTTGAGGCGGGGTATGCCCGGGCCGTCACCGACGGGCGCTACACCTATCAGACCTTTCGTCTGCCGCAGGTAGTACAGGACTCCTTACAGGCCTTGCCCGAGCCCTTTGCCCCCAATTACCTGAATACCTTTAAGCAGGCCCATTCGCAGATTGCGCTGGAGGCCTATCCCGGCTACTTCGACCCAGACCAGTTGTATGACCTGGAGACCGATCCCTATCAGCAGGAAAACCGCTACGGCGATCCGGAGCTGATTCCGGTGCAGGCCCGGCTGCGGCAAGCCTTACAAGCGCAGCTGGCCCGTTTTGATCATCCCTACCCGCTGACGGATACAGCCTTTTTCTACACACCGGCCTATGAGGAGATGAAGGCGCGGACCCGAGCCATCGGGACGACATATATTGGCTGGTGGAAGCGAGACCATCGCGACAAGATGTGGCCGCCGGAACCC
>RFHL01000130.1 GCA_003696875.1 Bacteroidota bacterium
GGTTCAATGCCGTCGAGGCGGAAGTTTATGCCATGAGCTCCTTCTTCACCGCCATCGTCGTATGGCTGATGTTCAAGTGGGAAGAGCGGGCCGATCAGCCCGGCAATGAGCGCTGGATCATCCTGATCGCTTACCTGATGGGGCTCTCCATCGGCGTGCACCTGCTGAACCTGCTGACCATTCCGGCCCTGGCCTTCATCTACTATTTCCGCAAGTACGACTTCTCCTGGGGCGGCTTCATCGCCACGGGAATTGTCGCGGTGGTGATCCTGGGAGTGATCCAGGCCGGGATCATTCAGTACCTCTTTGACATCGCCTGGGGCTTTGAGCGCTTCTTCACCGGGACGCAGTATCCCAATGGGGTCGAGAAAAGTGGCCTGGGTTTGCCCCCTGGTGTCGGCGTAGTGGTGTTCTTTACGTTGCTATTCGGGGCTGTGATCTTCAGCATCTACTACACCCATCAAAAGCGGATGCTGGTTGCCAACACGGCCCTCATGGGCCTGACGGTGATTTTCATCGGTTTTTCTTCCTATCTGATGATCCCCATTCGCTCCAATGCCAATCCGGCCATCGACGAAAACAACCCCGAAAACGCCCAGACTTTCCTTTCCTATATGAAGCGGGAGCAGTATGGCAACCGCCCACTGCTCTACGGCCCACTGTATAATGCCCTTCCCTCCGGCCTGGAAAGCGCCGGCAAGGAATATGTCCTGTACCCCGGTGAGGATCGCTACACCGAGATTGGCGAGAAACGTACCTACGTCTATCGTCCTGCCGATCAGAAGCTTTTTCCGCGCATGTACGAGAAGAGCCGCTACAACAGCGGCCCCCATGCCTATACACGCTATGTCGAGAATACCGGGCAGCCCGATGACCCCAATGACGACAAGCCTACCGCCATGGAAGACCTGAAGTTCTTCTGGGGCTATCAGGTGATTCACATGTACTGGCGCTACTTCATGTGGAACTTTGCCGGGCGCGAAGGCGATACCCAGGATCTGGGTTGGGAGAGCGGCTGGAATTTTGCCCATAACTCCGCCATGCCGGACTTTATGAAGAACGACCCGGCCAAGAACCACTACTTCCTGCTGCCCTTTCTCCTGGGGCTGCTGGGGCTGGGCTGGCAGGCATACCGCAAAGGCTATGACGCTACCGTAGTGGGGCTGCTTTTCTTCTTCACCGGCCTGGCCATCATCATTTACCTGAACCAGTATCCCGCTCAGCCGCGCGAGCGCGACTATTCCTTTGCGGGTTCCTTCCAGACCTATGCCATTTGGGTGGGCCTGGGCGTGATCGCCCTTTTTCAGCTGCTGGAGCGCTTCCTCAAGGGCAATGCCGCCTTTGTGGCGGCGGCCCTGGGCCTGATCACGGTGGGCATCATGGGCGTGGAAAACTGGGATGATCACTCTCGCCACGGCCGCTACGTCGCGCCCGACTCGGCCTACAATCTGCTCAATTCCCTCGCCCCCAATGCGGTGCTCTTCACCAACGGAGACAACGACACCTTCCCCCTCTGGTACATTCAGGAAGTGGAAGGGGTACGGACCGATGTGCGGGTCCTCTGCCTGAGCTATGTGAATACCGACTGGTACATCGATCAGATGAAGCAGCAGGTCAATCAATCGCCGCCGCTGCCCATCACCCTGAGCAGCTATGTGGGTCAGGAAAATCAGTCCCGCGCCTTCGGGAGCAAGACGCAACTGCCCATCCGCCTCCCGGTGGACAAGGAAAACCTGCTGGCCCAGGGCATTATCACCCCCGAGCAGGCCGACTATGTGGTCAATACCATGTCCTGGATGGTGCCCACCCGTGGTCCCCGCGGCAACAAGTACCTTGAGCTCAAGGATATGCTGATCCTTAACCTGCTGGAAAATGTCGCCAAGGAAGGCTGGGAGCGGCCGATCTACTACGCCAATACCGTGACGCCGAGCAGCTTTATTGGCCTGGAACCTTTCTTGAGGCAGGAAGGATTGGCTTACCGCATTCTCCCGGCCAAGGGGCCCGCGCTCGAAGATCCCTATGATCCCTTCGAAGGCTGGCTGGACCTCGCCCGCATGGACAGCAACATGACCCGTACCTTCCGCTATCGCAACCTCGATAACCCGGATGTTTACTATGACGAAAATATCCGCCGTATGCTCGCCAATTATCACAACACCTTCTACCGGCTAGCGAGCGGTTACCTGAGCAAGGCCGATCGCCTGCAAGGCGAGCTGACCCGGCTCAAGTCTGAGGCCGAGGAAGGCCTCACCACCGGCGATCAGCAGGAAGAATTTATGGGAATGGAGCAGGAAATCGCCCGTCTGCGCAACCGGGCCAAGGAGGTGATGGCCTTCACCGAAGAGAAGTTCCCTTACACCGCCGTTACGCCCGACCCTTACATGCTGGTGCGTTCCGGGATGATGTTTGATCAGCTGGGGCAGCCGGAGAAAGCTATGGAGTACTTTTCTTTTGTCCAGGAGCGTGCCCTGGGAACGCTAAAGTACTATTCCGACATTGGGGAAGAATACCCCAAGGTGCGGGAGTACTACTTCCCGCTGCAGATGATTCAGCGCTACTATTCTCAAAACGGGCATGCAGAGGAACTTGCCGAGCTGGTGCAAGGCCTGCAAAGTCTGGATCAGCGGATGCTACAGTTTCGCTAGGCCTCAGCCACAGCCGAAGCCAAAAGCCGGTCCTCCATTTGGAGGACCGGCTTTTTCCGTAGGTCAAGCCTGCAAGAATTGGAGCATTATCGGTTTGGATGAATGTGTTATTTGGGTAATATTCGCTTTTGAGAATATTATTTTTGATAAATCATACAGCTTTTCCTATGCCCAAAATCTCTACCTTTTTCTTTGGTTTTGTCCTGCTTCTGTTACTGGTTTCGGACTGGGTGCCAGCCTCGGCCCAGGCCAAGCGCCGGCGGCGGGATATGTCGCCCTGGGAGCTGGCCTATGAGGATTTTATGGCCCGGTACCCGGGAGCCCAGCTCTATGGTGCTCCGCAAGGAGCGGATCGGGTCGTTATTCTCTTTCGCGGAGACTTAGGCCCTTCTTACGCCGTTTTTGATGAAAAGGGCCGCTGGGAAGGGACCGCCACCTTGCTGGAACACATCAAGCTGCCGGTAGGGCCGCTGAAACTGGAAAGCAAGCTGGACCATACGTTTTCCTGGTATTTGAAGGTGGAGTTGGCAGCCCAACGGCCGGTGTTTCTGCTATTGGATGAGGCCAGCGACTGGCTGGCCTTTCCGGATCTGCTCACCGAGGAGGGGGCACCGCAAGGGCACGTTTTTGCCGCAGTGGCCCCGCAAGGCGATACTTGGGAAAGCAAGCTGTACTTGGTGCAGGGGGATCGGGTGGCCGATGTGCCCGAAGCCCAGCGCGCCTGGGCGGGTGTAGGCCTTACCGCCGATGGCCAGCCCTGTGAGGCCAGGGATCTGGCCGATATGGCCACCAAGGGCCTGATGGTCTTTCCCACGCCGCTGGCTTTCCCGACTTGGACGCCGCCGCTTAGCTGGCGGGCAGGCAATGGGTGCTACCCCTTACCATACTGGGTGCCAGATCCCGCCTGGCGCGCTGGCGAGGAACCGGGGAGCTTACCCTTTGTGTCGGATGATGCGATGCGGTAAAAGAGACTGGACTAGTTGCGCAGCCCTTCGACCACCTGGACGCGCGAGGCGCGGCGAGAGGGATAGATGGAAGCGAGGAAGGAGAGGAGGAGGACTGTGCCGAAGACAAGTAAGAAGTCGGTCACTTCCAGCTCAATGGGGAAGGCTTTTACCCGGAAGCTGTCTCCCCCCTGGAGCTTGATGATGCCAAAGTATTTCTGCGCCAGGCCTGTGACGAGGGCGATGCTCACGCCGATGAGGCCCCCCAGGACCCCGACGAGCAGACCCGTCTGCTGAAAGATTTGCCGGATGAGCTGGCTGGTGCCGCCGATCGACTTGAGCACCGCGATGTCGCGGTGTTTCTCCAGTACGATCATGTACAGACTCCCTACGATATTGATCGCCGCGATGGCGAGCATCAGCACGAGGATGAGGTAGCTGATGTACTTTTCGTTGCGCATGACCCGATACAGGGTCTGGTGCTGCTCATACCAGGTTTGTACCAGATAGGTATCGGGGCCCAGGCGATCCTGCCACTCGTCGGCAAAGCGGCCGGCACGGTCGATGTCGTTCAGGCGAATTTCGTAGGCGGAAATACCCTGGGTTTCGTCCAGGCCAAACAGCCGTTGGGCGAAGTCAAAGTCGGTGATCAGATACTTCTCGTCGTACTCTTTTTGAATGCTGAAGTAGCCGGAGGGAAAGATGAAGGCCGTCTTGATGGCGGACTGGGCCGTCCGCTCGTTGGCGTCCTGTGGGATATAGGAAATGCTGATAGGCTGGTTTTCGCTGCTCATATCGGCGGCGAGCCGCTCGGCGACCACGCTGCCGAGGATGCCCTGCTGCACCCCGTTGCGGGGGGCAAAGGTGTAGTTTCCTTTATAGACAAAGGTATCGATGGGGTTGACCTGGCTGAAGCTGGGCTCCACCCCCTTGAGGGTGCCGATGGTCTGGTTCTCGAC
>RFHL01001401.1 GCA_003696875.1 Bacteroidota bacterium
GGCCTACACTTCGTTGGAGCTGACCCTGGTCATGCTATGCATCGTACCGTTGGTGGTGGTGTTCGCAGTGGTGTTCGGACGCATGATCCGCAGGATCTCCAAGGAGACACAGGACCGCATTGCCGCTTCGAACACCATCGTGGAGGAGACCCTTGCGGCCATAGCCATTGTGAAGGCCTTTGCCAACGAGAAGTTCGAGAGCATCCGCTATGCGAAAAGTACCGATGCCATCATCGAAAAGGCCCTGCAGGGGGCCAAGGCCCGCGGTTTTTTCGCCTCGTTCATCATCTTCTGTCTGTTCGGTTCCATAGTTGGCGTGATCTGGTACGGGGCCACCCTGGTGAACAAGGACATAGCTCTGGCGGCAGCCGACCCCACCATCCCACGGGACCAGCTGTTCACATTGGGAAAGCTGATCCAGTTCGTTCTTTATTCGGTGTTCGTGGGAGCCTCTATCGGAGGGATCGCGGAAATGTATGCCCATATCCAGAAGGCCATAGGTGCCGGCCAACGTATCCTGGAGATCATTGATGAGCAACCGGAACCTTATCACCAGGGGCTGACCGCAGATACCATTGCCGGAGACATTGCCTTTGAACAAGTGCATTTCACTTATCCGAGCCGTCCGGACATTCCGGTGCTCAGAGGGGTTTCATTTGAAGCGCAACGGGGCGAGACCATTGCCCTTGTGGGGCCTTCCGGCTCGGGCAAATCGACCATCGCCTCCCTCCTGCTGCGCTTTTACGAGCCCACCGAAGGCAGGATAACCATTGACGGCACCGACTCCCGGGAATTCAAGCTGGAGTTCTTGCGCGGACAGATGGCCATTGTACCGCAGGAGGTCATCCTGTTCGGAGGGACCATTAGGGAGAACATCGCATACGGTAAGCCGGGCGCCAGCGACAAAGAGATCGAGGAAGCTGCCCGAAAGGCCAACGCCCTCGAGTTCATTGAAGGCTTCCCGGACGGGTACGATACCATTGTCGGAGAAAGGGGCATTCAATTGTCGGGCGGTCAGCGGCAGCGCATCGCCATTGCCCGGGCAGTGCTCAAGGATCCGCGCATCCTGATCCTGGATGAGGCCACCAGTTCGTTGGACTCCGAATCGGAACGGCTGGTTCAAGAGGCCCTGGACAAACTGATGGTGGGCCGCACCTCGCTGGTCATTGCGCACCGTTTGTCCACTATTCGCAAAGCAGACCGCATTCTGGTGCTGGACCGCGGCCGCATTGTGGAGAAC
>RFHL01001402.1 GCA_003696875.1 Bacteroidota bacterium
ATAGAGGCCCGTTTCCCAATCATACTCAATGGCCAGGCGGGTAGGGGTGCCCGGGCGGGGGTAGCAATGGAAGAAGAAGGGATTGCGCATAAACTGCTCGGGGGCATAGTCGAGATAGCCCAGGGAAAAGAAGGGGTAGGTGCACCGCTTGAAGGGCACCTCATGGCTATAGAGGGCTTGAGCCAACTCATCGTTGTGGTGCGAGAGGATCTCGGTGACCAGGGTTTCTTCGCCGATGCGGTCCCAATTGCGCCAGCGGCCCTCCCAGTTGTGATACTGAATGTGGCCCAGCCGCAGCTTGTAGTCAAAAGCTGGATGTCCCTGCAAGACGTAGCCGGGATAGTAGTAGCTGAGGCCTATCTGCTGGGCAAACTGAATCTCCTGCAGCATGGTGAAAAGGCCCAGGCTGTCGCGCTCATAAGCGCGGTCATAGAGCCCGAGCAGGCTCGCCATGCTCTGCTGTCCCCGGTCAAAAAAGCTGACGGCGACCAAGCGGTCGCCCTCGTAGACGGCGAGTTCCCAGGTGTCGAACAGGAAGCGTGAGAGCCCACCAAAGAGAAATTCCTCCAGGGTATCGAAGATAAAACCCTTAAAGCGGTGCTTATGCCCCGCATAGAGCCGCTCCCGGTCCGGGTCCACCTGCGCCTGCCCGGTCTCGATGCGAAAGCGCGGCGCATTGCGGTTCAGGTTGCGCCGCAGGCTGCGGCTCAACTGGTACTTGGCCAGAGGTACCCGGATATTGACCACCGGGAAGCAGCCCCCCTCCAGACACAGCAGCCGGGTGCGGAACAGGGATGCACCGCTCCGAAACCAGCCGCCGGCCAGATAACGGTCCAGTCGGCTGGCTGACAGGGATTGAGGGAAATAGTACTCTACCAGCACCAGGGGATTTTTTGCCTGGCTAAAGATACACAAATTCCCTTCTCAGCCTGCGCCGGAGAAAAATTGGAAAGCTGAAAAAATCGAAAATGAAGGAAAACCCGCCTACAGCCTGGTGGAATTATACGAATAATCGAATATGACAACACAATTGCCTCGGCTCAGTTAGAATGCACGATGCCGCCAGTAGGCGGCTCACATCTATCACTCGCCGCCCCGGCGGCGCTTCCCCTTCTGGCATGAAAAGCAAACGCATTATCGTGATCGGGTCCGGCTTTGCCGGGCTATCCGCCGCCTCGCTGCTGGCCCAGGCCGGCCATGAGGTGACCATCCTGGAAAAAAATGAGCAAGCCGGCGGCCGCGCCCGCCGCTGGTCCAAAGACGGCTTCACCTTTGACCTCGGCCCCAGCTGGTACTGGATGCCCGAAGTCTTTGAGGACTATTTTGCTCTTTTTGGCAAGCAGGTATCGGACTACTATGACCTGGTGCGCCTGGATCCGGGCTACCGGATCTACTTTGGTCCCGACGACTACATAGACGTCCCGGCCGATCCAGATGCCCTCGAAGCGCTCTTTGAGCGCGAAGAGCCCGGCAGTGGCCCGCGGCTGCGGGCCTTTCTGGAGCAGGCCGCCTACAAGTACCGCGTCGGCATGACCGACTACGTCTTCCGGCCTTCGCACTCCATCACGGAGTTTATCGACCTGCGCCTCATCCGGGAGAGCTTCCGCATCCAGATGTTCAGCTCGCTGAGCAAGCATGTGCGCAAGTCCTTCTCCAACCCGCGACTGATCAAGCTGCTGGAGTTTCCGGTCCTCTTCCTCGGTGCCACGCCGCAAAACACCCCTGCCCTCTACTCCATGATGAACCATGCCGACCTCACCCTCGGCACCTGGTACCCCATGGGGGGCATGTACCGCATCGTGGAGGGCATGGTCGCGGTCGCCCGCGAGCAGGGCGTCAAGATCGAACTCAATACCGAGGTCACCCGCATCGTGGTCGAGGGCAAGAGCGCCCGCCGCGTGGAGACCAACCGCGGCGACTTCGAGGCCGACATCGTGGTCGCCAACAGCGACTACCATCACACCGACCAGAAACTGCTCGACCCGCCCTACCGCAGCTATTCCCCCAAGTACTGGGAGAATCGCACCATGTCGCCCTCCAGCCTGCTCTTCTACCTCGGGGTAAACAAAAAGCTGCCGGCGGTCAAGCACCACAGCCTCTTCTTTGACGAAGACTTCGAGCTGCACGCCCACGAGATTTACACCGACCCCAAGTGGCCCACCAAGCCGCTCTTCTACCTCTCGGCCATCTCCAAAACCGACCCCGGCGCCGCCCCCGAAGGCTGCGAAAACCTCTTTTTCCTCATTCCCCTCGCCCCCGGCCTGGAGGACAGCGAAGCCATGCGGGAGAAGTACTACCACCTGCTGATGGACCGCTTCGAGCAAATCATCGGCGAGCCCGTGCGGGAGCACGTCATCCTCAAGCGCAGCTATGCCATGGCCGACTTCGAGCGGGACTACCACTCCTTCAAGGGCAACGCCTACGGCCTCGCCAATACCCTGCGGCAGACCGCCTTTTTCAAGCCCAAGCTCAAAGCCAAAAAAGTCGACAACCTCTACTACACCGGGCAACTCACCGTCCCCGGCCCCGGCGTGCCGCCCTCCCTCATCTCCGGCCGCGTCGTCGCCAAAGAGGTGATCAAGGATTTTGGGTAGGGCACTTGAACTCACCCCCAACCCCCTCTCTTCGCTTCGCAAGAGAGGGGGGCTTATTCCAACCCATTCTCGAAGGCCCCATCTGGGCCGGTCTCGGTTCTCATCTCTAAGAATCTCAAAAAGGGAAACGGGGTCGCAGCGGAAGGGTTCACACCCCACAAGGCGCAGCCGCCAGCCCTCCGCATCGGCAGGTCCAACCTGCCGGATGCGAGAGAACACATGCGCGGCGCAGCCGCAACAACCGCTTTCGCATGGGCGCAGGTTGCAGCTGCGCCCATGCGAATGGACAGCCCGGGAACCGGGCGGGAGTGCCCAAGCCCCCACAACCCTATTTGGAAATCGAAGCCAAAATCCGGATTTTGCAGCCGGTTTTTTGGCGGCCAGCCACTCTGCGCTCCTGCTCAGGGCATTTCACGTCCTAGCCATGTCTCACCGGTCGCCCAGATATTCTACTGCAATTTCCGCTGTCATGGAGATGAACAAGTTTGTACATGTGTGCCTCACCCCCGCGCTTATTGATCAGTTTGATGTGTCGGAGGCCATCGTGGTGGTCATTGACATTCTACGCGCCACCACCACCATGTGTGTGGCATTTGATCACGGGGCCGAGCTGATCGTGCCGGTGGAAAAAGTGGAAGAATGTCTGACCTATAAGCCGCAAGGCTTCATCACGGCTGGAGAACGCAGCGGGGAGCATCTTGACGGCTTTGACCTAGGCAACTCGCCCTTTTCCTATACCCGGGAGGCCATCGGGGGCAAAAAAATTGCCATCACCACCACCAACGGTACCCGCGCCATCAAAGCCGCCCAAGAGCGCGGCGCCAAGGAGATCGTCGTGGGCTCTTTCTCCAACATCAGCCTGCTCACCAACTGGCTCATCCAGCAAAACGAGCACGTATGCCTCCTCTGCGCCGGCTGGCGCGACAATGTCACCCTGGAGGACACCATCTTTGCCGGGGCCATGGTACGCAAGCTGCGCCATGATTTTCGGCGTTTTCAGGACACCGCCCTGGTGGCCGAGACGCTCTTCCAGTCGGCCAATGTGCGCAAGCGCTACTTTTTCCGCCACTCCTCCCACTTCTACCGCCTGGTGCACCTCAACCTGCAGGAAGAGGTGAAATACGCGATGCACCGCGACACCCATCCGGTCCTGCCGATCATGATCGGCAATGAGCTCCACGACATCAGCAAGGTCAAGGGGGACTACAAAGCCTTTAAAAAGCAGGTACAGGCTGAACAAAAAGCCCGCGCCGCGCGTCAGGTCTGAAAGAGCGGGCCAAAGCGGGCCTGATTTTCCTTTTTCGATGGAATGTGCCTATGCGAAGAACACTCTACGCAAAATGGCTGGTATGGATGTACATGATGATGGCGGTAGCACCGGTGCTGGCGCAACGCTTTCCACATCTCTCGCTCCAGCGCTTCTATGACAATGTCGGCGACGACCGCCCGCAACGCCTTCTGCGCAGCCCCGACGGGGGCCTCATCCTCGCCGGCAACACCGTGATGCCCGACTCGGCGGGCACCCAGTGCGCCAATGTCTGGGTCCTCAAGGTCGACACCACCGGTGAGCGCCTCTGGGAGCAGGAAATCACCCTGACCGGCTGTGAAGAGCTGCGCGACATCGCCGTCACGCCCGACAGCGGGCTCCTCTTCATCGGCGTCACCAACTCGCTCATTCCCCACGAAGAAAAAGGCGACCCCGCCTACTGGGGGGATGTCCTGATCGGCAAGATGGATGCCGAGGGGACCGTGGAGTGGCTCCAGAGCTATGGCGGCAGCCATCTCGACCAGGCTTTTGCTCTGGTGCAGGGCATCTACCGGGAATACCTGATCGTAGGGGGTACACACTCCCGTGATGGCGACATACAAGGGGGCTACGGCAGCAGCGACATCTGGGCCCTCAAGGTCGACAACCGGGGACAGCCCCGCCACAGCCAGCCGATCGGGGGAAGCTATGACGAATGGGGCCTCGGCACGGCCCTCTGCCTGAATGGTGACTACCTCATCAGCGGCCAAAGCCACGCCACCGGTCGCAGCCCCCTGCCGGTGAGCCCCTATCCCGACGGGATGCTGCTGCGGATGACGCAGTCGGGGCAGGTAGTCTGGCGGCAGCACTTCCCCAGCGAAGGGGGCAGCCGCCTGTCGGCGGTCTGCGAAACGCCCAACGGCTATATCCGGGTGGCGGGTGACCGCGAAGTTCCCGGCGAGGGCCGCAACTTCTGGTGGATGGAGCTCGATGAGCACGGCTACGTGCGACAGGATCACATCTATCCCGGCGGCAATGAGGAAAGGCTGACGCGGCTCACCCTCTGCCCCGACGGGGGAACCATCTTTGCGGGCTACAGCCGCTTCCGTGGGCAGATGGACCCCGACGTGCGAGGCGGCGACGACTTCTGGCTGCTGCGCACCGACGCCCGGGGACAACTCATCTGGCGCCAGACCTTCGGCGGACCTCTGGATGAGCGCGCCGCCGATGTGCTGGTCTACCGCCCGGGCGTCTACTACGCCTTGGGAGAGAAGTACAACCACTTCACCCGCGAGGACCGGCATGACCGGGACTTCTGGCTGCTACGCATTGAGGAGTATCCGCCAGACTCCATTCAGGCGGGGATCTTCGTGCGGGCCCGCGAAAACCGCATCCCCCGCGAGACCCCTACCCGCTTCCGGGCGCAGTATCGGTATGGCGACCGCTTCCTCTGGGACTTTGGCGATGGGACGCAATCCACCGAACCCGAACCGCTCAAGAGCTACCGCCTCTCGGGCATGTATGAGGTGCGCCTGACCGTATTTGCCGGCGAAACCTGCCAGCAAACGGTCTCCCTGGAGCAGGAGCTGGAGGTCTGGTAGGGAGAAGCCAGCCCCCAGGCTGTCAGAGGAGAGCCATCGGAGAGAAGGGCCATTAAGAACAGAACCCGGTGCGCCGCGGCGCACCGGGTTCTGCATTATGAATGTCATCTATTTAGTCCTTGAGCAGGTGGAGGTCGTACTCCACCTCCATGGGGGGCATGTCGCCCTCGGCGGGATTGCCCTTGAGGTAGTAGTCAAACCAGCGCAGGGTGCGCAGCGCAAAGTCAAGCTGGGCAGGATTCTGGCGGTTGCCGTGACCCTCGCCGGGATACCAGACGAGGCGGACCGGGGCTTTGCCGTGCAGCTTGAGCTGCCGATACAACTCCAGGGACTGGGTGGGGTGCACCCGGGGATCCTCCTTGCCGTGCAGGATGAGGGTCGGGGTCTGGTTGTTGCGGGCATACTTGACCGGGCTGCGGTCAAAGATCAGCATGGGGTCCTCGTAGGTCCAGATCCGCCAGTGGACGTGATAGTCCTCATAGGGAATGTCGGTGAGGTTGCGCTTGGAGATCTGGTTGGAGACCCCCACAAAGGGGATCGCGGCCGCAAAGCGGTCAGAATGCTGGGTGGCCCCGATGGCGGAGAAGTAGCCGCCGTAGGACCCGCCGCCGATGCCGACACGCTCGCCATCGACCATGCCCGCCTGGATCAGGTAGTCGATGCCGTCGATCACATCAAGAAACTCCTCGTCGCCGAGGTCCTTGTGATCAGCCTTGGCATAGTCCACCCCACGCCCCGAGGAGGCGCGGTAGTTGGGCATGAACACAAAATAGCCGCGCCCGGCGGCCATCTGGCCCCAGCGGCTGTAGCCGGTGTACCAGCCATTGGGGATGCAGGACTCAGGACCACCGTGGGCGTAGACGATGAGTGGGTACCGCTCCCCGGGCCGGTAATCGACCGGGTACATGAGTACCCCGTCGATGCGCAGGCCGTCACGGGCCTGGTAGGAGATTTTCTCCTGCTTGCCCATCTGGATGCCGTCCAGCCAGGCATTGTGGTGGGTCAGGCGGCTGACTTCTTTCTCATCCCGATCGTAGAGGTAGAGTTCGTCGGGGTGCGCGGCAGTATTGGCGCTCATGGCAATGCCGACCTCGCTGACGCTGAAGCTGGTAAAGACGGCCTGCCCGCCTTCGAGAAGGATCTTGCGCTTCTTCTTGCCGACCTTGATCTGGCTGAGGGTGGCATCCACGCTTTCGTAGGCGGAGAAGACCATGGTTTCATGATCAAGCCAGTCGACATATGAGACGGAGCCTTCGAAACCGTCGGTGTAGTTGGTGAGGCTGGTAAAGGGGACGACCTGTCCGGCCTCGGCCACGAAGAGGCTGCCCGTGACAGGATCAGAGATGTCGGCGGCTGAGACGAAAGCAAGATAGCGACCATCGGGGCTCCAGGCCATATGGCCCAGTTTGCCGGGATTGTCGACCCAGGGGGTCACCTTGCGGGTAGCCACCTCCACCAGGTGGATACGCTTGAACATATAGGAATCGTCGACCCGGTTTTGGGGGGCGATCTGGGCGGCAAGGGCACTGCCGTCGGGCTTCCAGGCAAAATCGTAGACCGAGCCCTCCTGGGTAAGGGGGGTCGTCTCCCCATCTTCGTACAGGAAGAGGCGAATGTCGGAGACATCGTCTTCCTCAAAGATTTCGGCGTCAAAGCCCATGCGAACCAAGGAGGGATCCCGGCGCGGCACGCGCGAGATCGTGGCGGTAAAAGCGATGGCTTCGCCGCCGGGCTGCCAGGCATACTGGCGTATGCTATAGGGCGCATCGGTTACCTGATACCAGGCCCCGCCATCAAGGGCGATGGCCCATACCTGCCGGCCGGTACCGGCTCCCATGCGCCCCAGGAAGCTGACGGCCTGGCCGTCAGGTGTCCACTGCAGGCCGCTGAGGATCTGGTCGCTCTGGCCGATGTAGGTGCGGCTGCGACCGCTGGTGCGGTCGTAGACGTGCAGGGTGCGGCTGTCGCTGCCCTTTCCATCGGTGATGGGACGCTCGTGGTGAAGGGTGTAGGCG
>RFHL01000131.1 GCA_003696875.1 Bacteroidota bacterium
ATCTGATAGCAATCGGAAACGATAATCGTGGGAACGAAACGTAGCTTCCAGGTCTTCTTCGATGGTGATGCCAGATTTCCCTGGAACCAAAAATAGCTTGAGCAAAGAAAAAATATCCGCCGGAGAGTTGTTGAAAGGCGTGGCGGTAAGGAGGATCACCTTTTTACCCTGACAAATCTGTAGCAGGGCCTCGTAGGCTTCCGTATCCTGGTTGCGGAAATAGTGCGCCTCATCGATGATCAGCACCTCTACATCTTTGCCCGGCATGGTCTCGGCCAGCAGTTCCAGTTTTCCGCGGCTTTCTACCTCCCAGTCGTACAGTTTGAAGCGGTGGATATACTCCCACCAGCCAGTGCTGTCGTATTTGTCGCCGATCAGCCCAGGAGGGCAGATGACCATCCCACGCTTGCCGAGGTTTTTGGCGATCAGCGCGGCAATCACAGATTTCCCCAGCCCTACGACATCGGCTACCACGACGCCATTATATGCCTCCAGAATCGTAAGGGCCTGATTGACTGCGTCTATTTGGTAGCTAAACTTATGAAAGCCATTTTCTTCCAACAGGCGCTCGACCTCCGGTCGGATCTGTTTCTGCGCTTGCAGGTCCAGATAGGTTTTGAGAATGAGGGCATAGGCCTCAAATGGGGTAACTGTAGCCGCCTGCGAACGATGCCGGATGAAGTCGATCAACAATTTCCGCCGGGCAGGGTCTTCCGAAAGCGGGATGGCTCGCTCCCACAATTCATCAAAGTAGGTTTCGGCCTCTTCGGTGCCGTAGTCGCTGATCTCTACATTGAACTCTTCCTGATGCTGTAATCCTGCTTTGGTCAGGTTGCTGCTCCCGGTGAGAAAAGCCGATTCGCGGAATAGCTTGGCTTCGCCTTTGAGTTTGCAGATGTAGAGCTTGGCGTGATTGGGGTTTTCGGTCTTGCGAATTTCCAACTGCCCGCTTTCTAGCATCTCTAGAAAATAGCCCACTTGCTCATAAAAGGCCTGGGTGTCTAGTTCTTCGTTGTTGATGGCATGGCCCAGCGAGGTCATGAACTGCTGGAAGTGGTCCTCCTGCGAAAGGTGCGGGTCATGATGCCCATGCTCCACCACCTGCCCTAGCAGGCGGTCTACCTGTAAGCCCACCAACAGCTTGAGCTTTACCCCAGCGTTATTTTGCAGGCTTTCGTACACCTCCCGCCAGCCTGAGAAGTAGAAGAAGCCCACCAAAAACTTCAGCTCTTCACTCAGGCTGATCAGGCGACGCAAGCGACCCCGTAGGGTCTTTTGCTCTTTGCTGTTGGTAATGAAGTTGGAGGGCATGAATCAGGCTTCGTCTGTGGGGCAAATGCTGTCAATGTATTCTTTGAGGCGCCGAAATGAGGCGTGACTTCTGGAGATTCGCCTCCATTCCCCCACATGCTGTACGATCTTCAGCGCTTCCGTGATATCTGTATATCGTCGCTCCAAATACTGGCTGACTTCTTTCTTGGAGTCCTTGCTGGTTGGCGGCAAGCGTTTTCCTCTAAACGCCCTAACCCGATGTGGGTGCTTCAGTTGAGTTTTGTAAGAAGTCAGCACTCGCCCATCTTTTCCAAGATCGCCTCGACATCTTCCTTGCGGCAAGGCTCGCCGCCCCAGCGTGGCATCAGGTCCCAGATGATCAGCACCGCTTCACAGCCTTGATCTAAGAGGATTTCTGCCACCGGTCCACAGCTTTCGATCATTTGCTGCTTGTTAGCGCCAGCTTCCTCTACTACGACCTCCAATTCTGGGCACAATTGCTCGAAGACGTAGCTATACACCTTCTCATCTACCCCGCCCTTGGGACATTCCAATATGACACCAAGCTTCATGGGCGCTCCAGTTTGTTCATGGTGTAGAGCCGCCCGGGTGAGAATTTCTTCCTCCAGGCATCCAAACGTGCATCATCGTCAGGCCGATGATAGGTGGTCTTTCCGCCTTGACGCTGGGTCACCACCACATGGCTCAGGTCCACCAAATCGAGAAAGTAGGGAGAGTGCGTGGTCACCACAAACTGATGCTCGGGCACCAGGCTGCGAAACTCTTCGACCAGTAGGTTCAGCGTGCGGGGATCAAGGCCGTTTTCCACTTCCTCGATGAAGACCACCGGCGGAACTTCCTGTTGATTGAGCAAGGTTAGCAGAGCCAGGATGCGCAGGGTTCCCGAGGAAAATAGCCAACTTGGCAGGCTGCGCTCGGTTTGCAGTTCCTGCAAAAACAGGTAGATCTGCTTTTGCACCTGAATTTCCTCCCGCCCGATGAAATCCAGATCTGGCAGCACGTAGCGCATCTTTTCCAGAATGCGCTCGACCACCTCTGTATCATCCAGGGTGCGGCTGAAGAAATCGGCGAGGTTTTCTCCGCCCGGGCTCAGGCGAATAGCCACCCGCGAATAATCACGCGGAGAAGGGAAGTACAATTTCTCCGGACTCAAGACCACAAACTGCCAGGCAGCGATGAAGTCAAAGACGGCTTTGAGATCGGGATATTCTTCCTGCCATTCTTCATCAGCCAGGAGAAGTTCGGTGGCCAGAAAGGGCTCATCGGTGGGCGTCGCCCGCGGCCCTACCAATACTTCGGCTTGTCCGCTTTCATCAACCACATTGGTAGTGAAAATGGACGCCCCATCGACTAACAGCGACTCATACGGCACCACGTACAGGTCGCCGCTGGCCAGGGTGTTGAAATGGGCTTCGTAGCAAAAGGATTTCTTTGCCCAGCGGCCTTGCACCTTGATCTCCAGGCTCTGGCTGAAGAGGCGCGCCCCTTCGACTCTGGGGGCCGGGCTATGGATGTTGCGTAGGTTCTCCAGGCCCAGCCAGCGCTGGTTGAAGGCCGCAGACAAACCCTCGCGCAGCGCCTGTTGGAGGGTCTGTAGGGCCTCGATCACGCTGCTCTTGCCGCTGCCGTTGTTGCCAATGAAGGCCGTCAACTCCGTAAAGCGCAGGCTGGCCGACTGGATGGCCTTGAATTGCTTGATGTCTACTTGCTCGATCATGTGGGGATGTGTTCCTGGGCCAACTTCCGATAGGCGGTCTGAATGCGCCGCCGCTCTGCTTCGCCTATGTCAGGCAACTCCTGCAACAACTGCAGCATCTCTGCTTCGCTGAAGCCATACAAATGAAAAAAACGGGCATCCACCTGGGCCTCCAACCCCTCTGTAGGCGCTTCGTCCGCGCGGGCGGCCAGGATTTGTTTCACCCAACCCACCACCTCATCGTGCTGCGCCCGCTCTGCGGCCTGCCCAAACTGAATGCTGCGCACCGGAAAGGGCCGCATATACTCGGTCTTGAAGCGGAAATACCCCCCACGCATTACGTTGCCCGTCGCTTGCATGAAAAACCAAAACAGCTTTGAATTCAGCAGACCCAGCCAATAGGCCGGAGCCTCCTTTTGGCGAGCCTGGAAGACGAAGCTGTAGATGGTGGTGGTGTGGTAGTGACTTAATTCATCCAAGGTAAACTCAGAACCGTTTGCCAGGTCTCGGGTCATCAGCTTGGGATGCTGGAATTCCAGCATGTTTTGAGGGCGGCTAAACTGCCACCAAGTCTCGCTAAACTTTCCGCCTTCCCTTGCTTCCAACACCTCCCGGTTGGCTATAAGATATTGCCAACCCTTTGGGAAATGCGCTTGCAAATACTCCTGGGTCATAAGCTCAACCTGCCCTTCTGCCAGGTGGTAAGGAAAGACCACCAAGCTACCAGCCCTCGGCTGTTCATACCGCTTCACATCCTTGCCCATCAAAAAAGGTTTGAGCAGGCCACGCTCGATCTCGACCTGCCGCTCCAGCGAGCGGGAGTAGAGCCGCACGAGCTCACCTGTTTCTTCCAGGGACTCCAGCACGTAGATTTTGTCAGCGCTGGTCTGGAGGCCAACAAAGATTTTCTGGGTCACGTCTTGGAGCGTCTGGGGCTGCTGCCGCAGGCAGTTGAGCAGGCGCTGGGTGCGGGCGTTGGTGAAGGTCCACTTCTGGTCCTTCACCGGCTGCGGCAGGGCAAAGCCCTCGGCGGCATAAGGCGCGGCCAGCCAGTCGCGGATGTCGCTGGCATCCACGTAGGTAAACGCTTTGGGCGCCCGGGGCTGCAAAAAGAGCAGGCAGGTATAGTTGGTCGCGCTGCTGAATACCTGCTCGTGGCCAAAGTCCACGATCTTGAGCAGGGCTTTCTGTTTGGCCAGGTAGTTGCGGATGCCGATGCCGAAGTCGGCCTGGAAAAACTTGTGCGGCTGTATATACGCCAGTACGCCTCGCTCGGCCAGCAGTTCGTAGCCTCGCTCGGTGAAGAGCACATAAAGGTCCCAGTTGCCCTTGCTGGCAGATTGATAGAGCTTTTTGGCCCGGGGCACAAAGTCAGGATTCGTGGCTTTGATCCCCTGAAGACGTAAGTAGGGTGGGTTCCCGATCACTACGTGAAAGCCAGGCACCCCAAACATCCACTTGGGGTCAAACCAGTCGACCTTGTCGTGGGAGAAAGGGTTCCAGGCGCTGATCAGGAAGGCTCGGGAAGTACCGGTGGGATCGCGGCGGCTCTGTGTCCGGTAAATGCGGAGTTGCAGGTCTTTGAAAGCCTGCTTGAGTTCCTCTTTATGAGGGCCGTAGCTTTGTAGGTAGGCATCCCGGATGCGGGCGAGTTCCTCCAACTCATCATTGGTGTGAAAGATGCCACCGAAGTCGGTTTCCTCTGGCAGGGGCAGCAAAGAATCCGCCGTGACAAACTTAAACTCCAGGTTCGGCAAGGGCTCCACGCCTCGATTTTCCTGCTGATCGTCGATGGTCTCGTCCACAACCAGGGAGAGAAAGCAGCGCAGCTTGGAAATCTCGGCGGCGATGGGCTGGATGTCCACGCCGTAGAGGGAGTGCTGAATCACCCCGAGCTTACGGGCA
Organism: Bacteroidota bacterium; assembly: GCA_003696875.1. Classification (GTDB taxonomy): domain Bacteria; phylum Bacteroidota; class Bacteroidia; order J057; family J057; genus RFHL01. The sequence goes on from RFHL01000131.1 coordinate 4,895, forward strand.
TATTCGACACTGGCCTGATCGAGTTTGGCTTTGAGTTGCTGCCGCACCAGGGCATTGCTGATCTGGCTGAGTTGTTTTTCTTTCCACCAGCTTGCCTCCGGGTCCAGTTTGCGCAGGGCTACCAGCAGTTTGTGCAGCACCCCCATGGGAAAAGCCCCGGACCCACAGGCCGGGTCCAGGATTTTGATTTCGCTGAGTAGGCTTAACAGTTGGTTGCGGTGGTCTTTTGCAGCTTCGGCAGGCTGGTCTTCGTCGAAAAGCTCCCGCAGCAGATCCCGATCGAGCTGGGTTTGAGTGTGGAGGAACTGTGTCAGGCTGTCCACCACCATGTAATCGACGATTTCACGCGGGGTGTAGAAACTGCCCGTAGCCTTGCGGGCCGACTCGCCGCTGTCCGGGTCAATCTCAGCCAACAGGTTTTCGAAGATACGCCCCAGCATTTCCGGATCGATACTCACTTCAGCATCGTTGACGCTATTCTCATCGATGGTAAAGTTGTACTGGCTAAGGGTCTGGTACAGCTTTTTAAACCACTCATCCGGGATTCGTAAGGCATAGTTGGCTTTATTCGAATTGTCTGGTTGGTAGTAATCTTTGTCATCACCTTGTTGCGGTTCAAACAGGCCACCATTTAGGAAAGGGATGGCTTCATGCCCCTCCGGTAAGCCTTTAGGCCGGTCTTTCGCTGGTTTGTTGAGAATTTCAAAAAACAGGGGCTCCAGCACCCCGTGGTAATAATTGGGAGAAACATTATCAGGCGAAAGCCAATGATCAGCAATCAGGGCTTGGCCTTGACGGGAGGTCTTATGCTTTAAAAACCAGCAGAAAATGATGCGCCCAATCAGCCGGACAGCGAACTGGCGCTCTTGGTGCCGGGCTCTACTCTTCCCCCCTGGCAACTGAAGCTGGGCCTCGAGGATTTCTCTTTTCTTGCCTTTGCCTACCTCTCCTCCGACCAGTCCATAAAAGCTCCGGACGATGTTCTGGTAAAATTCCTTGTTTAGGGGCTCAACGCTAAAGGCCTCTTGGATTTCGTCCAGGGATTGAAAGGAACATGCGCTCAGCCTCTGGCGGAAGGTTTGATTGGGGCGGTCAGGATGCACGAAATAGGTATACCGCTTCCAATTAGAATATTTCCGGTCTTTCTGACCGAAATATTTTCGGATGAATGAAAACCGGAAAGCCCCTTGTCCATCATAGAATACAAAGATCGCCCCATCTTTGAATTCCTCCTTCAAGACTCGCTTGGCTAATTCAAATTGGTGCTTTTTGGCAGCTCTTTCGCTGAGCTCACCTGAGAAGTGGCAAGTAAATACCAACAACTCCTCTACGTCTTCATACTCCGCCTCACCCAGCTTACTTAGTTGAGAGAACTTGCCTTTTTCTCTCTCATGTAGGAGGTCAGTCAAATCCTCAGGCAGCGGTCTAAAATTAGTCACTTCCCTTTGAAGAAAAGCTTGCAAAGTCTCTGGAGAAAAGGAATTGATGAGCTGATCAAGGTTCATGCAAAAGGGCGTTGAAGGGGAAAATGGGAACACCCAAGCCTATGGCGAAGGAACGTTTTTATTCGGGCTTATTCATCCGGCTGGCAAACTATGGGTAAGGTCGTAGGCTAGGGACTTAGCGTGGAAAGGCGAAAGCATAAAGCATGTCTAGGTTTAGGGAGAAGGCTAAAAATAGATATTTCGCCTACGCCAGGAAAGCCTTTTTGGAGGATTTTGAACTTAGATACGGATTTGCTGGGGGCTTTGCTGCCTGACTTTTCGTATATCTGGCTACGATCTGCAAGGCCGCCGCCTGCGGCGCTGGGACGCCCGCGGGCAGCGGCAGTTGCGGATCGATCTCGCCGGCTGGCCGGCGGGGGTCTATGCGGTGGTGGTGCCGGGCCTGGGGGGAGGCCGGGTGCAGGTGCGCCCCTAATCGAGGCGGAGCTTTTCTATTTTGAGGCCGGATCGGGCTTGTATCTTAATTAGGTAAATGCCTGATTTTAAGGCGGATAGGTCAATTTCCAAGCTCAGACGCTTTTCGCCTTCCATCTGCCATACCCGTCGTCCGCTGAGGTCAAAGACCGCTACCTGCTCGATCGCATCGGCGGCCGTCTCAGCCCGTAGCTGCAAGTGATCCTGGGCTGGATTGGGGAAGATCTTGACCTGGGCCGAAGCCGCCTGGGCATCCAGGCTGGAGGCAGCGATGTCGTAGATCCCCAGGTAAAAGGGCATCCGGGGGGCAAGGTAATTGACGACCGTGTCCAGGTAGCGTTCGGATTTATCCCGAGACATGTCCGGATTGGTAAGCAGGACGGTGCTGGCATTTGAGCAGGTGGTGTCAAAATAGGCCCAGGGGCTGGTTTCCAGGCCGGCGGGCCGGAAGAAAGGGTAGAGCCCGTCCAGGCCGTCATTGATGAGGTCGGCGGCGACAGAATAGGGGTCGGTCAGCGGCAGATCCGTCTGCAAGCCCAGGGCATGGGCCCGCCTTTGGATGCCCTTTCCCCCGCTCATATTCACCACAAAGTCGCCCGTGGTGGGAACAATGATGGCCCCAAAGTCATAGGGAAAAAAGGGGTCACTGGGGACGTGGAAGCTGACTACCGACGGCTCGTCGGCTTCGATCCAGGAAGAGTCTCCGACCGCTCCGCCCAGGTGAAAGACAAATTGGACGTCTGAGCTGTAGTCGACGTAATTCCCCAAATTCAGCGGGCGGGTGTTTTTTCCCTCCAGGTCCCCGGAGATACTGGTGTCGATGTAGGAGGTGTTGGTGTTGAAGTCGATAAACTTGGGCAAATTGATCTCGTCGTAGCTGTCCAGGTAGGCGGTACCCAGGCTCAGGTAGCCGCCTGTTCCCAGCCCCCCGACCGCGATTTGGTCGGGATGGATCCGGTAGGTATTGGTGGTCGCTGCATCGGCCCGGAAAAAGCGGACGGCCGTCCGCATGTCCTGAATACCCCGGTAGAGGGCATTGATATAGGTGCCGGTGCGGATGTCTTGCGTGGTGGAAACCGGATTCCAGCCCAGGCGATAGGAAATGGCGGCGGCCACATAGCCGCGCTGGGCCAAGAGGGTGCAGAGCATGCGCACGGCGGAGTCCTGCCGGGTGCCCGTACACATCTGGTTGAAGGGCGGCGGGAGAAAGCTTCCGTCATGGGCAATCAGCACCAGCGGACGCTGGCTGGCCGTATCGCCCACCGGGGCATACACGTCCAGCAAGAGGTCCTCCTGCGCAGGTGACCCGGTCAGTACGCTGATGTTGCTGCCGTAGAGCAGATCTGCTGTAACGGTGACTTCGGCAAAAAGGGGATCAACATAGCGCAGCTGCGTCCAGGCCTGCTGGGGCGTGAGCCCGATGAGCATGAGGAGAGAGAGGGGGAATAGCTTTTTCATAGGCTGAATAAAAGGGCTGGACCCGGGAACATTCAGTATCCTGGGCCTAAACCCGGAAGGTGGTATTTACCTTCTCGAAATTCAGTTTTGAATGAAGAAAAACCTAACATGCCGAACCGGAGCCACGGGACCCCTGGCACCGATGCAACAAGAGGTCGACCAAAAAATGGCCCTTCTGCTCAGAACATATACCCCACCTCCAGGTGCACCGGAGGCACCAGACCAAAGGGTTCCCGAATGGGTTGGTTTCGCAGGACCGTAATTCCGGGAGAGAGAGAAGCCGAAAGCAGCAGTCGATCGCTCAGCGCCAGTTGATATCCGATGCAAGCCCGGGCTTGCAGGGTCACGATAAACTGAGCCTCATGAAAGGTGGTGAAGGTATCATAGTGAGTCCCCCAGCTCCATCCCAATGGTCCATAGCCCCCACTCCGGTAGGTGTAGGCGGTTTGGTAGTAGCCGGCTGAATAGGCATTGACCAGAAGTTCCCCTCCGGCAAAAAAGCCGTTTTGGGGGCGTCTCCAGCCCCAATTGGGATACAGTTGAACAAAATAGCCCAACTGCACCGAGACCCCCTGGTATTTGTACAAGGTGGTTTGGGGGGATCTCACTGAGCCCGCCACGCTGGCACTGCCTTCTCCGACTTCTGGCAGGAACGAGACCCCCTCATTGTGGAGGCCGCGCAGGCCGATGCGAAGCGTGTGATGCCGCTCCGGGAAAAAGCGCTCGTAGGCCAGGTGGGCCATCGCCAGCCCCCTCGGCTGGTAGTTATGGCCGAAGGTGGTGAGTACTGCTCCTCCCAGATCGTATTTCAGGTGGTGAAGCTTGGGATTCATCTCACCCTGACCAGACAGGAAGCCCGGCAGGGCCAGCAGCAGGAAGAAGAGGGTTCGGGAAAGCATGGCTTGGGGATAAAAGGTACCTTTCCCCTTTGACGCATAGTCACATGCAAAGTCCTCACCCCTTTCTTCAGTTTTTCACCTGAAAAACCAAGGCATACCCTCCTCCCGTCTCGCCCTCTTGAGCTAGCTGAAGGGAAGCGAAGTCCCGCTTGCGGGATCACCTCTCGCTTCTCGCCTCTCTTCTCTAAGACAAATAATACCCGATCCGCAGGATCTCGGCAAACACGCCCGCCGCGGTCACCTCGGCCCCGGCTCCGGGGCCTTTGACGACGAGGGGCCGCTCCTGATAGCGGCCGGTGGTAAAGACGACCATGTTGTCGCTGCCGGAGAGCTGATAGAAGGGGCTGTCAGGACCTAGTTTCTGGAGCGAAATGAAGGCCCGCTCGCCTTCCAGGGTGGCGATAAAGCGCAGAACTTTGCCCTCGGCCTCGGCCTCGGCCCGCAGGTCCTCGAAGTAATCATCCTGCTCGGCCAGGGCCGCCATAAAGGCGTCTACCGTGGGGGCATCCAGACAGGGCTGGGGCAGGATGTTTTCCAGCTCCAGGTCGCTGGGCTCCAGGGCGAGGCGCGACTCGCGCGCCAGGATGAGCAGCTTGCGGGCCACGTCTTTGCCCGACAGGTCCAGGCGGGGGTCCGGCTCGGTATAGCCTCGCTCCCGGGCTTCGCCCACAATCTCACTGAAGCGCTTGCCGGCGGTGAAGGAGTTAAAAATGAAGGAGAGCGAGCCGCTCAAAACGCCCTCAATCCGCAGGATGCGGTCGCCGCTGTTGATGAGGTCATTGAGGGTGGTGAGCAGGGGCAGGCCCGCGCCGACATTGGTCTCGTAGAAAAACTTCACCGAATACTGATCGGCGAGTTGCTTGAGGTTCAGATAGTCGGCATAGCTGCCCGATACAGCCACCTTGTTGGGGGTGGAGATGGAGATGGCTGAGCGCAGGATCTCGGGATAATAAGGCACGATGCCCTCGTAGGCGGTGTTGTCGACAAAGACGCTGTTGGGCAGGTTCATGGCTTTCATGCGGTCCACAAAGCCTTGCAGGTTGGCGAGGTCGGGACTCGCCTGTAGGCGAGTCTTCCAGTCGTCGAGGGAGATGCCTTCGGGATCGAAGAGCATCTTGGTGGTGTTGGACAGGCCCACCACGCGGATTTCCACGTACTGGTTGTCGCGCAGGTAGGCCGCTTGTTCCTGGATTTGTCGCAGGAGGGTTCCCCCCACCAGGCCTACGCCCACCACAAAGAGGTTGAGGGTGTAGAACTTGGAGAGGAAAAAGACGTCGTGAACGGCGGTAAGCGCCTTGGCTTCGTCTTCCTTGCGAATCACCACCGAAATGTTGCGCTCGGAAGAGCCCTGAGCCGTGACGATCACATTGATCCCGTTTTTGCCCAGGGCCTGAAAAAACTTGCCCGAGATACCCGGCTGGGACTTCATGTTGTCGCCGATGGCGGCGATCACGGCGAGGTTGAGGTCGACCTTGACCGGGTCGATCAGCTTGGCGCCCATTTCCAGCTCAAACTCCTCCTCGATGGCGGTGCGGGCGCGCTCGGCATCTTCGGGGCGGATCGCAAAAGAAATCGAGTGCTCCGAAGAGCCCTGGGTGATGAGGATGGCATTGAGGTGCTCGCGGGCCAGCACCGCAAAGAGGCGGGCGGCAAAGCTGGAGGCCCCAAACAGGCCTGAGCCTTCGAGGGTGATCAACGCAATGTCCGGGATGGAGGAAATCCCTTTGACCGGGCTGCCAAACGGCTCCGGATCGGCGCTGATGAGGGTGCCGACAGCCTCGGGCTCAAAAGTGTTTTTGATCCGGATGGGGATCTCCTGGGCCAGGGCCGGGATGACGGTAGGCGGGTAGATCACCTTCGCCCCGAAGTGGGACATCTCCAGGGCTTCCTGATAGCTCATGGAGGAGACCGGAAAAGCCTGCCGCACCTTACGGGGATCAGCGGTCATGACGCCGCTCACGTCGGTCCAGATCTGGATCTCCTCCGCGGACAGGGCCGCGCCGAATAGCGAGGCCGTATAGTCGGAACCACCACGCCCCAGCGTGGTGGTGATCCCATCCCGCGTGGCGGCGATGAAGCCGGTCACGATGGAGACTTCGTCGGGATATTGCTCGTAATACGCCCGGATGTTGGCGTAGGTCTCGTCGATGTAGACCTTGGCGGCGCCGTATTTGTCGTTGGTCAGGACGAGCTCCCGCGCATTGAGAAAGCGAGCGGGTGTGCCGAGGCTCTTGACCACTTCGGACAGCATAAAAGCCGAGGCCCGCTCGCCGAAGCTCTGGATGTAGTCCATCGTCCGGGGGGTGAGGTCGCGGGTGAGAAAAAGCCCGTGCAGCAGGTTGCCCAATTCTTCCTGCCCTTCGATGATTTCCTGCAGAATGTCCGGATGCCGGGCGTCATCCTGAATCAATTCGTTGATGACGGCTTTGTGCTTGGCGGAGAAGAATTCCAGCTTGCCTTTATAGGCCTTGTTGCCGGAGGCGGCAATGCGGCTCATCTCAATCAGGAGATCGGTCATGCCGCCCATGGCAGAGACGACCACGGTAAAGCGTTCGCCGGCATCGGCGTAGGACTTGATGATCCGGGCGACGTGGAGGATGCGTTCCGGGGTGGCGACGGAGGATCCGCCAAACTTGAGGACTTTCATGATCCGGGGTATTCGGGAGTCGGTATTCCAATGACATGGCCAGGGGCTGGCCATCGCGGCTCAAAGATAGAAGACCGGCGGGGAATATCTAAGGAGAATTAAGCAGCAGTATGCGGAGAGGGAGTATGAAGGCCCAATCCGCCCTGATCAAGTGTATCGTTCATCTCGTCAACTTTGGACAGGATGAACAAGATTAACAGGATGGTTTTTGGGGCCAGGTGATTCGTTGTGGGAGAGGCAAAAGGGGCTCGGTACCCTCTGAGCCGCACAATCCTGTAAATCCTACAGCCCGATTACCCAAAATGCCCCAAAGAATAGCAGCAGCACCACATAGAGCGGGACCGCCACAGGATTGGATTTTTCCTGGTGGAGCGAATGGAACCCATACTGCATGGCCCAGCTGATGACAAACCAGGCAAAATAATTCTGGAGCGGGATGCTCCCGCCCTGCCAGGTCCAGAAATCCAGCTTCATGGCTACCGGCTCTATCAAGATATCGAGAAAGACCATAAACACGGCCCCAAGGGTCGTGCGCAGCCAGAGGTTGCTGCTCAGGCCCTGTGCCAGGATGCCGCTGCTATAGGCCAGCATCAGCCAGTTGATCCCGATCATGGGGGGCACATCTGCCACCTTGGGCCCCAGGGTGCCGCCATATTGGTACACCCCAAAGATAACACCGGTTTTGACCCCCACCAGCTCGACCAGATAGCCGGCCCAGAAGACCGCAAAGGCATAGATCCCGAAATTGCTCGTCCACTGCCGGTGAAAGAGGCCCAGGACCCCCACCGAGAGCAGCAGGTTGAGGGGGGTGAGCATCTGGAAGAGCGCCCGGCTCTCCTCCAGGTGCAGGCCCACCAGGCCTATCTGGTGAAAAATGACGAGAAAAAGGATCGCCGCGGTAACTGTACGTTTCGACCTTTCCATTGATTCTTGCCTCGGAGGTACTTGTAGGTGGAGAGCAACCCCAGCAGACCCAGGGTGAGCATGTGAAACGGGTGGAGCAGCAGATTGTTCCAGAAGGACTGACCCGCCGCCCGGCTATGAGCCCCGCGCATCAGGGCGATGGCGCCCAACCACAGGCCCCAAAGCGGGGGCGCAAGATACGACCTTAGGGGTATCCAGCCAAGGAGGACCACTGCCAGAAAGGCCCACATCAGGAGCAGGGCACCCCCGAAGCCCGCCAGCAGGTTTTTGCTGAAGCCCGCCAGCCCATCCCGGTAACTGCGGTACATGCGGCAGCGCAGGGCCCCTGTACCTGCCACCACCATGCCCCGGTAGCCGGCCGCCTTGACCCGCACCATGATGGCGATGTCCTCGACGATGGACCGTCGCACCTGGGCATGCCACTGCCACTGCCGGTAGGTCGCCGCCTCAAAAAACATACACTGCCCATTGGCGGCAGCCAGGAAGCGCAGCGGAATCGCCGGCACCGCCCGCAGCGGCAGCAGCGAGAGCAGCAGGTAGTGCATCAGCGGCACGGTGAGCCGCTCGCCCCAGCTCTGCATATCCTGGTCCGGAAAGACCGACAGCAGGGCCAGCCCCCGGGCCACGGCCGTGGCCCGCAGGCGTTGCGGCAGGTCTGCTGCCATGGCCTCGATATCGGCATCCAGAAAGAGCAGCCAGTCGCCGCTGGCCGCGGCGGCCAGCTGATGACAGGCCGAGTTCTTGCCCAGCCAGCCTTCTGGCAGCAGCTGGCCTGTCAGGATCCGCAGGCGCGGATCCTCCGCGGCAGCGGCCGCCAGCAGCGCCGGCGTCTCGTCCTCCGACTGGTCGTCGAGGATCAGGATCTCCAGCGCCGGGTCCGGCAACGCCGCGAGGGCTCGCAGCAAGGCGGGCAGATTGGCCGCCTCGTTGCGGGCGGGGATGAGGATGGAGATGCGTCCTGCTGCGCCGGCTCCTGCCGGAGCCAGACGCAGTGGCCACAGCCAGTTGAGCAGGCTCACCGCCAGCCGCAGCCCCAGAAAGGCCAGTACGATCCAGGCC
>RFHL01000132.1 GCA_003696875.1 Bacteroidota bacterium
AAAAAGCCTCACTTGGCCCGCCAAGCTCGGTTTTTCTTCCTTGTCTGCGCACAAGGTCTCGGCGCAAAATCGGGAAGTTATTTTTCTCGCGTTACTTAGTGAAATTCTTCTAGAGGGGGCACCTTATATGGAGAGGTGTTCCCCCCGCAGACCAAGCCCTTGGCTTGGTCCCAAGGCTGGCTATATCTACTTATTCCCAAACCTAATCGAACGTCCCTATGCGTACCATGCTCTTGTTTCTCATGTTTTGTCTGTGTGCTCGGCTGCTGAGTGGTCAACCTGCTTTGGATGCAGCCTATGAACAGGCCAGGGCTCACGACTATCGGCCGGCCCTGCTGGCTTTTGACGCGATTTTGGCGAGTGATCCAGGGCATATTGAAGCCCAAATCGGGCGGGCCTATACCCTGGCCTGGCAGGGTGACTATGCAGCGGCCGAGGCCGCGTTTAGGAAACTCTCTGAGGGGCCTCAGGCCACCGAGGCCCAGAAAGGCCTCGCCTATGTGGCCCTCTGGCAGGGCGATGGCCCGGAAGCTTTACGGCGTTTTGCTGCCTTGGTGGCGGCACATCCTGAGGAATCAGAATATACTGAGGGGCTGGCCCTGGCCCACATGCATGCAGGGCAATTGCGAGCGGCCCGGGAGGGGGCGGCCCATCTGTCCGACCCTGTCAAGGCCCGGGCCCTGCGCCAGGCCATTCAGGCTGCGCCTGCGGCTTGGGAGGCCTGGCTATGGGGCGGGCTCACCCACTATCCCGGCCTCAGCCGGTCGGGGCTGCGCGCGGGCCAGGTATCCTGGCAGCCCCGGCCCAGCCAGAGCCTCTGGGTCCGCTTCGACAATGCCCTCTCCCAGGACAATGTCGCCCTGATGATCCAGGATACAGGCGCAGTGGCCTTCTTTGCGGGGGGGCGCTGGTCGCCCGGGCCTCGCTGGACCTTCGTCGCCGAGGCGGGGCAGCGATTTTTGCCCACCGGTCGGCAGGCCCTCCTGCGCTATGAGCAGACCTGGTTTGTGCGGCCGGGCTTCGGCTGGCGTAGTGGGGTGCTGGCCGGCCTGGGCGCCGGGCAGGCACCCGAGCTGCTCCTGACCACCGGCGCGGCGCTGCGCCTGGGCGATCGGCTTTGGCTGGAGCCCAACCTCTACACGGCATGGGCGCAGCAGCAGTTTGATCAGTGGCGGGGCGTCCTCGCCCTCAAGTACCACCTGCCCGCCGGGCACGAATGGACCCTGGGTGGCCAGTGGGGTCGGCAATACCTGCCCGAGCAGGGTGGGGCGGCGGCACCTATCCGAGGGGTGTGGCTACAGTACCAGCTGCCGCTGGGGCAGCGCCACTGGCTTTTTCTCCTGGCCCGCCACGAAGACCTGCCTGGCGCACGCTTCCAGACCCTGGCCCTCGGCCTGCGCCTGCGGCTGGAAGAATAGCGCCTCGCCCCCCCCCCATTAAGTCGTCTTCTTACTCCTGATAATCAGGGAGATGGGAGAGGTGTGCCTGGCCCTCAGGTCTCCTGACCTCCTTTTTCATTCTTTTCCTCTGCGTCCCTCGCAGTAGGCCTTCGGGTCTCTGCCGCCTTGTCTCATGACTTTTAACCACTCTGTCTCATGTCTTCCGCTCCCATTGGCGTATCAGCGCCCACTCCCCGGCCGGTCTCACCGGCCCCCCTCTCCGGTCCCGGCCGATTTTCCAATCCACCTCGACCGGCGCTCTATGTAACCATATTGGCCCTTTGGGGCTTGAGTATCTGGTGGTTTCACCCCCGGCTGGCCGGGCTCCTCGATCTGGCCACCGGCCCCTTAAGCTGGAGTAGCCTGGCGCTCTTTGTCGGGTTTGTCGGCGCGGCGGTACAGCGGCGAGAGACGCTGGAGTCGGGCAGTCCCGAAGCAACGGTTCCAGTCG
>RFHL01000133.1 GCA_003696875.1 Bacteroidota bacterium
GGGGCCGGAGGGCCGAGCGATAGCGAGGGTCCACAGGACGGAACCCCGCAGGCACCCGGGCCGGTGGGGGGCGCAGATCTGCGCCCCCCACCGGTATCGCCCAAAATCATGCCGCCCCGAAATGGCCGATGCGGAAATTTTTCGTGTTGTGGAAGAAAAAGCGTACCTTTGCGCCATCGCAAGTGCGAGGAGCATGCCGGCGGCTCTTTATTCATTCGCCGGTCGCATCGAGGCCCCAGCCTCACGCGCGACAGCCCTGGGCGGGCCAGATGCGCGATGGTATTATTTCCCTTTATGACACATGCTTTTGCCGCCGCCGGTCTGCGACCGGAAATTGTAGCTGCGGTGGACGAATTAGGCTTTGAACAGCCGACTCCGATTCAGGCGGAAACCATTCCGCATATTCTCAACACAAACCAAGACCTGATCGCGCTGGCCCAGACTGGTACAGGCAAGACGGCTGCCTTTGGGCTGCCGTTGCTGCACCAGATTGACCCGGAGATGCCAGGCGTGCAGGCGCTGATTCTCTGTCCGACCCGGGAGTTGGGGATTCAGATTTACGGGGACCTGGCACATTTTGCCAAATATATACCAGGGGTGAAAGTCCTCGCTGTGTATGGGGGCACGCCGGTGCCGCCTCAGGCCCGCGCCTTGCGCGGAGGCATACAGGTGGTGGCAGGCACGCCGGGCCGGGTGCTGGACCTGATCCGGCGCGGGGCGCTGGACCTGAGTGCGGTCCGCTTTGTGGTGCTGGATGAGGCCGACGAAATGCTGAATATGGGCTTTCAGGAAGACCTGGAGTCTATCTTGTCCGAAACACCGGCCGAAAAGCAAACCCTGCTCTTCTCGGCGACCATGCCGGCGCCGATTGCGCGCATGGCGCAGCAGTACATGCACGATCCCAAGGAAGTGTCGATGGGTACCCGCAATGCCGGGGCCGACAAGGTGAGCCATGGCTTTTATGTGGTGCATGCCCGGGACCGCTATGCGGCCCTCAAGCGGGTGGTGGATATGAATCCGGATATCTACGGGATTGTCTTTTGCCGCACGCGGCGGGAGACGCAGGAGGTGGCCCGCAAACTGAGGCACGATGGCTATCAGGCCGATGCTATTCATGGCGACCTGTCTCAGTCGCAGCGGGATGAGGTGATGGATCGCTTCCGGCATCGGCAACTGCAGATGCTGGTGGCCACCGATGTGGCGGCCCGGGGTCTGGACGTGGACGATCTGACCCATGTGATCAACTACGAACTGCCCGACGACCCGGAGGTGTATGTGCACCGCAGCGGCCGTACCGGCCGCGCGGGTAAGGAAGGCGTCTCGCTCTCCCTCTTGCATACCCGTGAGGGGCGTAAGCTGCGCGACCTGGAGCGGATGGTGGGCAAAAAGTTTGAGCGGATGCGCGTGCCCACGGGTCGCGAGATCTGTGAGCGGCAGGTCATACACCTGGTAGAGAAGGCGCGTGAGGTGGAGGTGGATGAGGCTGAGATGGCTTCCTTTCTGCCCCAGATCTACAGCCTCCTGGAGGGGCTGAGCCGGGAGAAACTGATTCAGCAGTTTATCGCGGCAGAGTTTAACCGCTTTCTGAGCTACTACCAGGAGGCACCGGACCTGAATGTGCAGACCAAAGTCGCGGCTGACAAGCCGGGGCGGGTGTCTTTTGCCCCGCTCTTTATCAATATGGGCTACCGCGATGAGGTCAACCCCCATCGCCTCATGGGCCTGGTCAATGATATGATGCCAGGAAAGCGGCTACGGATCGGCAAGATCGATATCAGCCGCAACTTCACCTTGTTTGAAGTGGAGGAAGGCTTTGCGGAGGAAGTGGTGGCCGCTTTTGCCGGCGTGCGGGTAGAGGGCCGCCCCGTGGAGGTGCGGCCTGCCCGGGAAATGACCCAGGGCGGTAAGCCGGGTTTTGTTCCAGGAAAGAAGTTTTCGGGCAAAAAAGGCAAAAAGGGGACGGTCCCCAAGCATAAGCGTAAGACGGCCAAGAACCGCTGGTAAGGGAGCGCAATCGGTTTAGGTTGCGATAAATGAGGGGCTGCTGCAACTTTTGGCGCGGCGGCTGCATCTTGTAGAAAACCGGAGCCGTTTCGGCTCTGGCATCACCAATAACTCACCCTTATGTTACGCAAACTTACCTTTTTCCTGCTGTTGCTGCCGGCGCTGGTACTGGGCCAAAGCCGGGCTTCCCGCCCGGTTTCTGATTTTCACAGTCTGGATCTGAGAGGTGGCTTTGAGGTAGAACTGACGCAGGCCCGGGGGCACAGTCTGGAGATTGAGGCTTCGGAGGGGCTGATGGATCAGATTCATACCCGGGTAGACGATGGGGTTTTGATCGTCGAGACCAAGGGGAGAATCCGGGAAAAGGAAGCCATCAAGCTATATATCAGTAGCCCAACCTTCCGGCAGATCGAAGCCAGCGGAGCCGTAGATCTTTCCGCCACGACTCCCCTGGCGGGTCGTGCCCTGGCCATGAATATTTCTGGGGCTGGGGATATTGACCTGGCCCTTGCGTTGGATGAACTGCGGGTGGACATCAGCGGAGCGGGAGACGTGAGGCTCAAAGGCGAGGTCGACGAGGTGGAATACTACA
>RFHL01000134.1 GCA_003696875.1 Bacteroidota bacterium
ACAAACTGCACGCCCTCGGCCCGGCCCTCGAAGTCGTCGCGCCACCGCTGCAACTCATGCAGCAGGCCGCTGGGGTCGCGGGTGACCTCGTTGAAGCCGTCGAGCAGCAGGATGGCCTTGGGGTAGGGGTGGGGCCAGGGGCTGCGTAGCCACTGCTGCAGGGCCGCCCGGGTGGCCTCGCTCAGGGTCGGCTCGCCCAGGTAGCGGTCGGCGAGGTAGGCGAGCAGGAAGTCCTCGGGATGCCTTTTGCCGCGCTCGTTGTAGTCGTTGAGGGCGATGAAGAGGGGCAGGGGCGGGGCGTCGAGGTAGGCCTCCCAGAGCTTGACCATGGAGACGGTCTTGCCCTGCCCGCCCTCACCGATGATGAGGCAGTGGCGGATGTCCCGGCCCCAGAGCTGCTCCACGGTCTCCCGGCGGCCGAGCTGCTGCCCTTCGAAGCCGATCAGGTTCTCCGGCAAGAAGTCGAAGGCCCCCCGGCGGGGCGCGGCCTCGGTGAGCAGCATCTCCTCAAACTGGGCCAGGTGCAGGCGGCGGCCGGGGGCGGTCTCACGGGCGTAGTAGGCGCGCGTACCGGCACGCAGGCGTTCCCGCAGCGCGTCATGAGGCGCATCGGCGAGCCGCCAGTCCTTGTCTGCTTGGTTGGGGCAGTAGAGACCCCAGGGGCAGGGGGTCTGCGGGTCTTCGTCCTCCCAGGTCAGGGTCTGGAAGACCCGGGGCCGGGGCCGGCTGCTCTCCAGCTGGATGCGCGCATCCTCGAAGGCTCCGGCCAGGGTGGCCCCGTGTACCAGCCCGCGGTAAAAGGTCTCGCTAAAGGCCCGGGCCCGCGCATCGCCGATGTCGTGGGCCGTGGCGATGACGGCCGGGATGCCAGCGTCCAGCAGGGCCTGCACCTGCCCCTGGGTGGCGCAGGCATTGAGAAAGACCAGCCGCAGACGCGGCGCGTCCTGAAGGAGGGTGACGAGGTTAGGCGCGGCCAGGGTCTGCCCCTGTCCCGGGGCCTGCTCCAGGTGCAGGGCCTGCCCGTTGCCGTGGCCGGAGAAGTGAAAGAGCAGCAGCCGCTGGCGCACGTCCTGCAGGTCCCGGATCAGGTGCGCCACGCCGCCGTCAGATACCCGTACATCCAGTGCTCCCGCCTGCTGCTCTGGCTCTAGTACCTGCATGAGCGCGCGCCGCTCGGGTTCCAGGGCGGAGAGGATGCGGGGCGCTGTGCTGCGGTCGTCGGCAAAAGCCAGTAGGGCCAGGGGGCGCTCAGGCATGGGGCATGGTTCTTTGCCACAAGATATAGGTTTTTTGGCGAAAAGAGCATGCTTGGGGGTGCCGATTGGGGACTTTCTCCCCCAATACCCAGTCCGGCACGAGTGGGGAGGGATACGTCCTATGGCCACAGCCTTCGATTTACTCCCGCCCGTACCCCCGTAGCTGCACCTCGTCCAGCCAGACGGTCACCGGGTCCACGCCCTCGCCATGCGAGGGGTCGGTGGCGGTGTTGCCATTGATCTGCATGCCTACCTGCAAAAAATCCTCGGTCCAGCCATCGGGGACCTGCGCGGGGCCACAGATGGCCCCGGAGAGGTCATAGCGGGCGCCGTCCAGCTCCAGGAAGCGATAGGCGACGCCGCCCTCGTACTCGACGCCGGAGAGGATCAGATGATGCCAGCCGCCGTCACTAAGGCAGGTGGTCAGGGGCGGGGAAAAGGATTGCCAGGCCCGGGGATAGCCGGTCTTGGGGTCGACCTCGTCGTCCCAGTAGCGCCATTCGCCGCTCTTGCTCCACTGCAGCGCCCAGCCATAGGAGTCGGGTATGCGCACATGCCGCAGGGTAAATTCGATGCCTTCCATCTCGGACAGGTCAGGCAGGCCGCAATCCATCTCGGCCTGCACGTAGAAGTCCAACGCATAGACGAGGCTGTCAGCCCGGGCGTAGGGCCAGTTCGCGGCGGTGGGGGCCATGGCCAGGCTGTGGGTGAAAAAGACGTTGTTGTAGGCGTCACCGCCAGTGATGGCGCAGCGGAGAAGCGGCCCCTCCCGCCCCGGCCACAGGCCGTGGTCCAGTTCCCAGCGGATTTGGGTGCCCGGATAGATGATGTCTTCGTACACGCCCCAGCCGGTCGATTGCAGACCGCTCAGACTATCGACAAACCGAAAGCCGGAATCAGGCGCCAGCGGCGCTTCCTCCAACCCTTCATAGGCAAATATCGCCTCCCGTGCGGGGAGGGCAGGGCCATCAGGCCGGCAGGCCATCAGCATCAGCAGCCAGGGGAGGCCGGAGAAAAGGTGCCGAAACATAGCCCCAAGATAGCCCCGCCCGCAGGCAGGCCCAAGCCCATTTCGGGGTCGCTCTTACGTGGGGAGAAGCGAGAGCCGAGATACGAGATGCGTTTCTCTCTGACAGCAACGCGGTCTCTCCTCTCTCATCTGACCTCTTCTTTATTCATCCCGCAGGGCCAGGACCGGATCGGTGTAGCCGGCGCGGAGGGACTGGAACAAGACCGTGCCGAGGGCCACGACGAGGACCAGGACCGAGCCCAGCAGGAAGAAGGCCCAGGGAAACTCGATGCGATAGGCGAAGTTTTCCAACCAGGCGTAGAGGGCAAAGCCGGCCACCGGCCAGGCAATCAGATTGGCGATGAGGACCAGGCGCAGGTAGTCCATGGCGAGGAGCCCCACGATGCCGGAGACACTGGCACCCAACACCTTGCGGATGCCGATCTCCTGCCGCCGCTGCTCGGCGGTGAAGGAGGCCAGGGCAAAAAGGCCCAGGCAGGCGATGAAGATCGCCAGCAGGGAGAAGTAGCCTACCAGATCGCCCAGGCGATCTTCGGACTGGTACAGCGCTTGGATGCGGCTGTTCAGGAAGGAATATTCGAAGGGATGCTCCGGGCTGCTTTGCGCCCAGACCTGTTCCAGATGGGCCAGGGTTTCGGGGATGTTTTGCCCGCTGATCCGCACGGCGAGGTTTTTGGTAAAAAAGCTGCCCAGTGGCCCGCCGACCATGTCGAGCACGAAGGGGCGGATCTTGTCCTTGAGCGAGACGGCGTGAAAGTCCCGTACCACCCCGATCACGCGCTCCCGCCCGTGCGGGGTGTAGAGCTGCTGCCCGATGGCGTCGGCGGGGCTGCCCCAGCCCCGCTCCCGGACCATGGCTTCATTGACCACCACAGCCAGGGTATCGTCGGTGGGATGATCCCGGCTGAAGCCGCGCCCGGCGACGAGCTCCAGGTCAAAGGTCTCCAGGAAATATTCGTCCACGATCAGGCTGGGAAAGTAGATCCAGCGTCCCGGCTCCATGCCGGCGTAGTTGTACTCATGCACATTGTGGTGCACGCCGATGATCTCGTTCATCTTGGTGACGCCCTTCACATCCTGGCTGCGCAAAAAGCCTTCGCGCAGTACCTCCAGCTTGGGGAGCAGGTCCGGCTTGAGGGGTACCACCAGCACCTGCTCCCGGGCAAAGCCGGTATCGGCGCTTTTCAGAAAGGTAAATTGCCGGTAAATAACCGAGGTGGCGATGATGAGGGCCAGCGAGATGCTGAACTGCAGCACGACCAGGCCCCGGCGAAAAAGCTGCTCCCGGCGGCTCGCCCGGACCTTGCCCTTCAGGACCTGCGCCGGCCGGAAGGCCGAGAGGTAGTAGGCCGGGTACAGGCCCGCCCCGATGCCTACCACCAGACCGGTCCCCAGAAAGGCCAGCAGGAAGGCCGGCTCCGTCAGCAGCTCGCCCGACAGGCTTTTGCCGGCCAGTTGATTGAAGAAGGGCAGGCCCAACTCCAGAAACAGAAAGGACAATAGCAGGGCGATGCCCGTCAGCATAAGCGATTCGCCCAAAAACTGCCGCACCAGCCCCCCCCGATGCGCCCCCAGTACCTTGCGCATGCCCACCTCCCGGGCCCGCCGGGCTGAGCGGGCCGTGGCGAGGTTCACGAAGTTGATGCCGGCGATGAGCAGGATAAAAGCCCCGATCAGGGCAAAGATCAGCACATTGTTGGCGTCGCCGTTAGGGGTGATTTCGTAGTCCAGATGGGAGTGAAGGTGAATGTCGGTCAGTGGCTGCAGGTAGTGGGTGATCTGCGGGCGGATGAAATCCGGGTAGTATTTGTCGATAAATATCGGGAACTGGGCCTCAAGCTCGGCTGGACTCACCCCTTCACGCAGCAGCACATAGGTCCAGTTGGGGTTCCAGACCCAGTTGCGCTCCAGGGCCTGCCCCAGGTAAGGAACCAGGGTCGCGTAGGAGATGAAGGCCTCAAAATGGAAGTGGCTTTGCGGGGGAATGTCGCCAAACACACCGGTCACCTGCAGGGGCGTTTGCCCCTCATAGACAATTTGCTGTCCCATGGGGTCTTCTTCCCCGAAGTACTTCCTGGCCATTGCCTGCGAGATCACGATCTTGTTGGGGCCGTGGAGAGCACTGCCCGGATCTCCCGCCGCCAGCGGAAAGTCAAAGACTTTAAAGACCGAAGAGTCTACAAAGAAGACTTCCTGCTGGGCAAATTTCCGGTCCCCTACCCGCAAGGTGCGGGTCTCTGTTTGCCAGTCAAAAAAACGCACCACCTCCTCGACCAGTTGGGGGTAGTCATTGGCCAGGGCCGGGCCGGTGGGGAAAGGATTACTCGAGGACTCCTCGCCCTGCCCTTCCAGATCAATTTTCTCCACCAGCCGGTAGATGCGGTCGGCCTGGCTGTGGTATCGGTCATAGCGATACTCATCCTGCACATAGAGCATGATCCACACAAAGCAGGTCAGCCCGGTGGCCAGCCCCAGGATGTTGATGAAGGAGTAGCGTTTGTTGCGCAGGAAGTTGCGCCAGGCGATGATGAGGTAGTTGCGCAGCATGATAGAGGAGGGAAAATGAGCCAAAAGAAAGCATGTCGGGTCAGCCCGTAGGACCTGCTATTTCCCAAGGTACAGCAAATCACCGCTACCCGCCCGCACGTTTCCCTTTCTGGCAACTTCAACCAGCCTCCTACCCGGAATTCGCTATTTTCCCTCTGCCAGCCGCAGCATCAGCGTCTCAAACTTGCGACGCATGGCCCCGGCACTGCAGCTGTAGTAGTTGGCCAGCATGGCAAAGGCCAGCTCACGACCATCGGGCGTAGTCACGTAGCCCGCGTAGCCGCGGACCCCGGCGATGTAGCCACTCTTGGCCCGCAGGCGGCCTTCGGCCGCCGTGCCGCGCAGCATACCTTTGAGGGTGCCCGATCGCCCGGCTACCGGCAGCGAGGCCTCAAAGGCCTCGGCATAGGGTGCCTGCGCCGTCTTGACCAGAATGTGCGCCAACTGCCAGGTAGAGAGCGCATTGCCGGGCGATAGCCCGGCTCCGTCTCGGGGGT
>RFHL01000135.1 GCA_003696875.1 Bacteroidota bacterium
GGGCAGGCACAAGCCCTCGAAGCCGGCATGAATGATTCCCTCACCAAGCCTTTTGATCCGGCGACTCTGCTGGCCAAACTCCAGGTCCACCTTGCCCAACAGGTGAGCAGTTGAGCCCGCCAGTCCATTGACGGCTGGGCCCGGTGCGCCAAAATTTCCCCCTGCTCTATGCCAAAATCCCCGCGGCTTTTTGTAGATTTCGGCTTCTGGGGCACATAGGCTCTGCCGCGCATGTCCCGATTATCCCTGCGGGCTCCCTTTCCAAATTATACCATGTCTTACCATTCTATGCATCCAACGTCAGACCTGAGCCGTGCGGCCCGCCTGTGGCGGCTGGCCCTTCGCACCCTCACCCTCGTCACCTTACTCTTCGTCAGCACGGCCTGCTTTGACATCGAAGAGGAAATCACCCTTAAAAAAGATGGCTCAGGCACCTACCAGATCTCGGTAGACATGACCCAGATGATGGAGATGATGTCGGGCTTTATGACGGAGGAGCAAATGGCCGAATCGGACATGTTTGGCTCAATGGACTCGGCCCTGCAGGTACAGGTCGAGACCTTGCGGGAAATGGATGGCCTGAGCAACGTACGTCATATGTCAGAGAATTTTCGATTCTCGCTCACGTATGATTTTGCCGATATCGACGCGCTGAATGCTGCGGCCTCGGCGGGCTCAGCGATAGACAATACCACAGGGCCCGTTACCTCCGGGGCCTCCTATAAGTGGACCCCCAAATCCTTTGAAAGAGAAAACAAGCCTATTGATAACCTCCTGAATAGCGAGGACGAAGAGCAGGCCGAGGCCATGGAAATGGCCAAGATGATGCTTGCGGATGCCCACTATTCCATCACCTATCACTTCCCGGGCAAGGTCAAGAAGCTGACCAATGACGCAGCAGAGATCGGCGCCGATAACCGTTCGGTGATTCTCTCGTCGAACTTCCTTGATATTCTTGATGGGGAGGCCGAACTAGGCAACAAAATCACCTTCAAGAAGCGCTAGACATGGATGATTTTCGCTTTCCCTACACACACTTGCACAGGGGCGCTGACTCAGCGCCCCCTCTTTTTTCTGCTATGCGACCGTTCATCTCCATCACCCTACTGATCCTCCAGATCGCGCCATTTCGCAGCCTGATGGCCCAAACCGAGTTTACGCTGTTCCAAGCCCAGGACTTCACCCCCGCGGGGGGATTTACTCCCGGGATCGAGGGGCCCGCGGTGGGGCCCGACGGCTACCTCTACGCGGTCAATTTTGCCGAGGAAGGCACCATCGGCCGGGTGAGCCCGGAGGGGCAGGCGACGGTCTTCCTGCGGCTGCCCGAGGGCAGCATCGCCAATGGCATCCGCTTCGGGCGCGATGGCGGCATGTACATAGCCGACTATGCCGGCCACAACATCCTGCTCCTGCCCCCGGGTGGGCAGTCGGTCCGGGTTTTTGCCCATGAGGACCGCATGCACCAGCCCAATGACATCGCGATCAGCGATTCGGATATGCTCTTTGCCTCCGATCCTGACTGGGCCCACGCCAGCGGGCAGCTATGGCGCATTGATCAGGAAGGCCACTGCCACCTGCTGGAGACGGATATGGGCACCACCAACGGCATTGAAGTAAGCCCCGACGGCCAGTGGCTGTACGTCAATGAGTCCGTACAGCGGCGTATCTGGGTGTATCGACTGGCAGAGGACGGCACTATTTCGGACAAAAAGCTGTTTCACCAGTTTCCGGACCACGGCCTGGACGGCATGCGTTGCGATGTGGACGGCAACCTGTACGTGACCCGCTATGGCAAGGGAACCGTTGCCAAACTTTCGCCCGAGGGGAAGGTTCTGAACGAAATCCGGCTTACGGGCCAGACCCCTTCCAATCTCGCCTTTGGCGGACCTGATGGTCGCACTGTGTACGTCACCCTGGCCGACCGGGGCTGTGTAGAGACCTTCCGGGCCGACCGGCCGGGGCGGTCCTGGACCCTGCGCCAGCACTAAGCCTGCACCTGGGTTCGCCAGCGGGCATAGCAGGCGATTTGCTCCTGCAACATATCTGGAACAAAGGGCTTGGGGTGGAAATCATTCATCCCGGCAAAGCGGGCCGCTCTGCGGCCCTCGTTCGACGTATCTGCTGATAAGGCAATGATCGGCACCTGCGCATCAAAGGCCCGGATCAGTTGGGTCGCCTGCATGCCGTCCAGGCGGGGCATATTCAGGTCCATGAGGATCAGGTCAAACCTATGCTCACGGGCTGCTTCTACGGCCTCCTCGCCATCCCGGGCTAAAACAACCTCATGGCCCCATTTCTCCAGTAGTTGCGCCAGAATCCAAGCATTTACTTCGTTATCCTCCGCCATCAAAATGCGCTTCAAGCCCGCAGATTGGCCTTTTTCGAGCCCACTCTTCCCTCTAGCCTTCTGCTCCACCCGAACCGGCAGATCAAAGCAAAAACAACTCCCGATGCCCTCCTGACTTTCTACCTTAATCTGTCCCCCCATCAGGCTTACCAAGTCGCGACAAATGGTCAACCCCAGGCCAGAGCCGCCAAATACCTGACTGGCCCCGCTGCGACCCTGATCAAAGGGCTCGAAGATTCGACTCATGACCTCTTCGTTCATACCCATACCGGTGTCAACGACTTCCAGATGCAACAAAAGCTTCCCCTCCGGCGCGGGGGCAGCTATAGACCGGTTTACCCGTAGGGTCACGCTGCCCTGGGAGGTAAACTTGATGGCATTGCTGATCAGGTTGTTCAGGACCTGAGTGAGCCGATAGGGATCGGCTACTACGACAGAGGGCAAGCCCGGCTCGAAATCCAGATGCAAGGCCAAGCCCTTGTCCTTAGCCAGGACCTCAAAAGCCCGCAGGATCCCCTGCAAGCGGTTTTTAAGCTCAAACGAAATCAACTGAAGGTCGAGGCGCCCCGCCTCCATCTTGGAAAGATCCAACACATCGTTGATCAGGGCCAGCAAGGTCTCGCTGGCAACCTGCAAGGACTCCAGGCTCCGCTGCTGGTCGGGGCGGGGGTGCCCCTCTACCAGATGCCGGGAAAGCCCGATCACCGCATTCAAAGGGGTCCGGATCTCATGGCTCATGACGGACAAAAAGCGGGCCTTGTTTTCTGCCAGTGTCACGGCCTTTTCCTTGGCATCTTGCAGCTCCAGTACGGCCTGATGCTCACGGGTGACATCCTGATAGATGCCAAAGACTTTGGGCGGCGAATCCGAAAGGAATTCGCGTCGACCGGTAATGCGAATCGTCCGTTTGTGTCCGCCCGCGTTCATTGTTTTTACCAGGTCAACCGGATCCCCCATCATCAGACAGCGGTCCAGGAGTAAAAAGAGTTCTCTCCAGTCATCTGGCTCAAAAAAGGGTTGCAAACGCGATATCGGCTGAGAGGCAGATGTATCCTCCATGCCTAACCATGCCAGCGCTTTGCCACCGATAACCCCACGCAACTCACCCCGATCCCGATAGACTTCCCAGCCACCCACCCGGGCCGTCTTCTCCGTCTTTTCGAGGAAAAGCTTAGACCGAAGCAGCGCATGGTTGAGCTGTGATTCCTTGGCCAATGCCGCCCGAATCCTTATTTCCTGGCTTTTCAGGTAAAAGGTGATGATGTAAGAAACGGTCCATACCAGCAGAAAAAATAAGCCTGTCTCCAGGCGGACCGGCCAAGCGGCCTCTGATAGGGCGAGGGCCAGAGCCACCATCGCCCCGGACCAGGCATAATGCACATGTAGCCACCGGAGCTGGCGGAAAAAAAAGCCGGTTCCGATCACATACAGATAAATGAAAAACACCTGAAAGGAGGGAAAATCATTGGCCCAGGCCAGGCCAATCGACCAAAGGCCCAGCAGTTGCATCAGAAAAAAGGTACGGGCCTCTATCCAAGCCCAGGCCCGTGGCAGGTACGAGGCCAGTAAAGCCGCCCCAAAAACCCCGATCA
>RFHL01000136.1 GCA_003696875.1 Bacteroidota bacterium
AGGAGGTAGAGCAGGACCAGGGTCAGGAGCCCCAGCAAGGAGCGAAGCAGCCATTTTTTCATCGGGGTGAGGATTCGGGCAAAGAAGATACAGAAAGCGGGGCAAAGCCGCAGGCCCATTTCGCAATTTTGCCGGAAATCTCGATTTGGCGATATGAGCGCCGCCCTGCAATTTTGATCTGAATCCCTGAGAAAAAGGCTTTGGCTTGCTTATCCGTCACCGGCGGCACCTCTTTTCATCTCTGCGCTTATGCTCCGACACTGCCTTACCATCAGCCTGCGAAACCTGCTACGCAACCGCAGCCACAGCCTGATCAACGTCGCTGGTCTCACGCTAGGGTTACTCTGTGCAACCCTGATCTTTCTGAAGATTCGCCACGAGACCCGTTTCGATGCGCACCGGCCTGAGGTAGACCAAATCTACCGGGTCATGATCCGCAGCACGGGCATGGGCATCGCCAATAGCGGGGTGCCTTTCCCGTTTGGTGCGGCCTTTCGGGCCGATTTTCCCGACTTGCCCAGCTGTATGGTTGAGGTCACGGGTCCTCCCTCCATCAGCCTGGAGGGCTCCGATAAGCCCCCGTTTCAGGAAGAAACCCCCGCAGCGATGGTCGAATCGTCCTACTTCGACATCATCGCCCATGACTGGATCGAAGCTCCGGCCCCCGGGCAGATGGCCGGCCCCAACATGGCGGTCATTTCAGACAAACTCGCCGAGAAGTACTTTGGAGCGGCCTCTCCCATCGGGCAACTCATTCAAATAGATAATCAGTATAGCGTGCAGATCGTGGGGCGCTTTCGCGACCCGGGGCTACCGACAGAGTTGCCCTTTGACCTGCTGATCTCTTATCCGACGGGCGACAGCGCCCGGGTAGAGAGCAACCATTGGCACTCGGTCTCCTCCAATGTGCTCTGCTATACCAAGCTCCCGGCCGGAATGAACAAGGAACAGATCGAAGCCCAGGGCGAAGCTTTCCTCAAAAAACATATCGAGGAAGAAGACGATTCCTGGGATCAGAGCATTGTGCTGATGTCGCTGCGGGAGGTGCATTTTTTCACGGAAGGCGACCACTTTGGAGCGCAACCTGCTTCCCGGGAAAGCTTGTGGACCCTGGGCGTCATCGGGATTTTTTTGCTGCTCACTGCCTGCATCAATTTCGTCAACCTGAATACCGTCCTCATTTTCCGGCGTGCCCGCGAAGTGGGACTCCGCAAGGTGCTAGGCAGTCTGCGGGGGCAGATCGTAGGCTATTTCCTGACCGAAACGGGCATCCTGACCCTGGTTGCGCTGCTGCTGGCCCTGGCCCTGGCCCCCTTTGTCACCCGTGAGCTGGGGCCGCTGCTGGGCGGCAACTGGACCTTTACGGGCACCGCCAGTGGCGGCGGCTTCTGGCTGTATGTGCTGCTGGTCTTTCTGGGGGTGGTGCTGGCTGCCGGGCTGTACCCGGCCTTTTTGCTGGCCCGCATCCAGCCGGTGCAGAGCCTCAAAAATCGCATAGACCTGCGCTATGGGCAGGGCATCAACCTGAGGAAGAGCCTCGTCGTGCTCCAGTTTGCCATCTCGCAGGCACTGCTCATCGTGACGCTGATCATGATGAGCCAGATGGATTATTTCCGTACACGGCCGCTGGGCTTCAACCGGGAAGCCGTGCTGCAGGTCAACCTGCCCCGGGAGGCGCTTGCCTCCCGCAACCTGGCTTTTAAGGAGCAGTTGCTCACCCACCCCGACATCGGTCGGGTGAGCCTCTCCAACTCCGGCACCACTTCGGGCAGCATCTGGAAGTCCAATTACACCTTCTTTCCCTCGGATACCAGTCAAAAGGTGGTCGAGGACTACGCCCAGATCAAGGTCGTGGACCCCGATTACCTCGCCACCTACGGCATCCAGCTGCTGGCCGGTGAAGACCTGATCCCGACCGACTCCGCCAATCGCTGCCTGATCAATACCTCGCTCCTCAAGTTTCTCGGGATTCAGAAGCCGGAGGAAGCCCTCGGTCTGATGATCGAGTCCTGGGGGCAGAAAATGCCCATTTCTGGGGTGGTAGGAGACTTTCACACCACCTCTCTACATCAACCCATCGAGCCGGTGCTGATCTGGGTGTCCCCGGACAACTACTACATGGCTGCCATCAAGCTCAAGCGAATTGCCCCGGAAGTCCTCGACTTTGTGCAACAGCAATGGGAAGCCAGTTATCCAGGGTCGGTCTATCAGTCCCGCTTCCTGGACGAATCCATCGAGCGCTTCTATGCCGAGGAAGACCGGGCCTACAAGCTCTTCCGGCTCTTTGCCGGGCTGGCAATCGTAATCGGCTGCCTGGGGCTTTTTGGACTGATCTCCTTCATGGCCGCAAGCCGCAGCAAGGAAGTGGGCATCCGCAAGGTTTTAGGGGCCAGTGTCGGGCAGCTGGTGGGGCTTTTCACCAAAGAATTTGCCTGGCTGGTCCTGATCGGCTTCGGGATCGCCGCCCCCGCCGCCTGGTACCTCACGCAGGCCTGGCTGTCCGAATTTGCCTATCGGATCGAGCCAGGGGCAGGTTTTTTCCTGGCGGGCCTGCTCCTCTCAGGCTTGCTCGTGGTCCTCACGGTAGGCTACAAGGCCTACCGGACCGCCACCACCAATCCGGTGGAGGCGCTGCGCGATGAGTAAAAAGAGCGTTTAGGCGGGCTAGAAACCCTCCTAAACGATCTTGGGCGGCAAACTATAACCCAGGAACCAGTTTTTTTTCAAAATCCCCTACAGCCGCTTCACCCGGACATTTCGAAACCAGACCTTGTCGCCATGGTCCTGCAGGGCCAGATGGCCACTGCCGGCCCGGCCGTAGGC
>RFHL01000137.1 GCA_003696875.1 Bacteroidota bacterium
ATGGGCCCGCCCGATCCAGTCGACAATCGTCTCGATCAGCTCGTCGGTGGTTTCCTGCTGTTGCAGGTAGCTGATGGCTTCAAAGGGGACACCCTTTGGTGTGGGATCTTGCAGGATCTCGTGGGCTTCCTGAGGGGAGGAAATAGGCATAAGAGGGAATTATTGAGCTGAGAGGAGGAGAAATTTAGGGAAATATCCCGCGCCACCGCCCCGCAGGACAGACTTTTTTCCGAAAATTTCGATCTTTCCGTTTGTTTGTAGCTTTGCCCTTATTCCGCAGACTTTTTTCACTTGTATCCCTAATCTCCACGATATGCAATCCATACGCGTCGCCGTCGCCGGACTCGGCTTCATAGGTCCGGCTCATATCGAAGCCCTGCGCCGGATTCCCGGCATCGAGGTGGTTGCCATCAGCGACTATGGCCTGGAGCTGGCCCAGGCCAAAGCCACTGAGCTGGGCATCGCCCAGGCCTACGGCACCTTTGAAGAACTGCTCGCCCATCCCGGGCTCGACGCCGTACATATCTGTACGCCTAATGACCTGCACTTCCCCATGGCCAAGGCGGCCCTTGCGGCCGGCCTGCATGTGATCGTTGAGAAGCCGCTCGCCATGACCGCTGAGCAGGGCAAGGAGCTGGTCGAGCTCGCCCACGTGAGCGGCAAGGTGCACGCCATCCACTTCAACATCCGCTACTATCCGCTCATTCGCCATATGCGCCGCCTGCGCGAAACCGGTGAGCTGGGCGATGTCTACAGCGTGATCGGTACCTACCTGCAGGACTGGCTCTTTTATGCCACCGACTACAACTGGCGCCTGGAGCCGGACCGCTCGGGCGACTCGCGGGCCATCGCTGACATCGGTTCTCACCTGCTTGATCTGATCGAGTACATCACCGGCCTGCGCGTGACCGAGGTCATGGCCGACTTCAACACGGTTCACCCCATTCGTAAGAAGCCACTCAAGCCCGTCGAGACCTATGCCGGCAAGATGCTCAAGCCCGAGGACTATGCCGATGTGCCCGTCAACACCGAGGACTACGCCACGGTCATGCTCCGCTTTGACAATGGCAACAAGGGCGTGATCACTGTCAGCCAGGTGGCCGCCGGCCGCAAAAACCGTATCAACCTGGAGATAGCGGGTAGCAAGCAGAGCCTGTCATGGTGCTCCGAGTCGCCCAACGAGGTCTGGATCGGGAAGCGGGACACCGCTAATCAGGTACTGCTCCGCGACCCTTCGCTGGTCGATCCCGCTTCCGGCAAGCTCATCTCCTTCCCCGGCGGCCACAACGAGGGCTTCCCCGACACCTCCAAGCAGCTCTTCAAGGAGGTCTACGCTGCCATTCGGGCGGGCGAGCCGTCGGCACAGCCCGCCTATCCGACCTTCGACGATGGCCTGCGCGAGCTGGAGCTCTGCGATGCCATCCTCGCCTCCAATGCCCAGCAGGCCTGGGTGAAGGTTTAGGTCCTGGTGCCAATCCAATCTTGTGTATCAATGCCGCTCCACCGGACAGCGTCCGGTGCGAGCGGCATTCTCTGTCGGCGCGGGACGCTGTCCCGTGCCAGCCATCAAGCCGGCGACTCCTCCGTCGATAGCTGACGGAATCGCGTCAGGCAAAAGTCGATGCATTCGCGGACGTATTCCACCGAAAAGTCAAAAGCGATACCTGCGGCCTCGTACACCTGCGGAATGGGCCGGGTATAGCCCATTTGTAGTGCTTCCAAATAGGCCTGCAAGCCAGCCTGGGGATCTTGCTCGTAGTTGCGCCAGATGGCGATGGCCCCGAGCTGGGCGATCGCATACTCAATGTAGTAGAAAGGTACCTCGTAGATGTGTCCCTGCTTGAGCCAGAGGGCGTCCAGGTAGGCCTCATAGCCATTCCAGTCGACGATGTCGCCGTGGAAACGGCGGTAGGTTTCCCGCCATGCGGCGTAGCGCGCTTCGCGGCTGTGGTCGGGGTGATCGTATACCCACTGCTGAAAGGCATCGACGGTGGCGATCCAGGGCAGAACGACGATGCAGCGGAGCAGCTGCTCCTTCTGGGCCCGGGTCCGGGCCACGGGATCGGCATAGAAGACATCGTAGTGATCCAGGGCGAGCAGCTCCATGGTCATAGAGGCGAGCTCAGCCACCTCGGAGGGGGGCTGCTTGAGTTCGACAAGGGGCAAGTCACGGGTGACAAAGGCGTGAATGGCATGGCCGCTCTCATGCAGCATGGTGGTCACGTCGGTATGGGTGCCGGCGGCATTCATAAAAATGAAGGGGATGCCGGTCTCCATGAGGGGGTAGTTGTACCCGCCGGGCGATTTGCCCGGCCGGGTGTCGAGGTCCAGAAAGCCTTCCCGATCCATGATCCGGAGCATCTCCCCCAGCTCGGGGCGGAGGCGGCTCAGGATGTCGATGCTGCCGCCGAGCAGTTCCCGGGCCGTCTCGAAGGGATGCAGCGGGGTTTTGCCGTAGATGTCGACGGAGAGGTCCCAGGGCCGGAGCGTATCCACGCCCAGGCGCTGCCGCCGTTCCTCCATCAGCGCTTCGTAGACTGGTCGCATCACCTCCTCGATCGCCTGATGAAAGGCGTGGGTGTCGGCGAGGCTGTAGTCAAAGCGGCCCATAAGGTCAAACTTATAGGCTGTGAAGGAAGCGTAACCGGCATTTTGGGCCTGCTGGTGGCGCAAGGCCACCAACTGGTCGAAGGCGGCCTCCAGGTCGTCCTGATCTTCGGCCCGGCGGGCTGACATCTTTTCCCATACTGCCTGCCGCTCGGCCCGGTCGTAACTTTCGAGAAATTTGCCCGCCTGCTGCATGGTCAGAGTTTGGCCCTCGTGCTCAATGCTCATCTGGCTGGTGCGGGCCCGGAATACCTGCCCATGGGGTTCTTCCTCGGCCCGTAGTTTGATGTTTTCCTTACGAAACAGGTCGATTTCCCGCTTCAGGCTGCGTACGTAGGGAAGGTAGGGTTCCGCCGGCAGCTCGCCGAAGGCGGGATGGCCGGCAATTTTGCGGTTGAGCTGGTCTGCGATCTCAGACTGTTTGGGAACGATCTCCTGCACAAAGGTGCTGTAGGCAGTCTGTTTGTCGGGGTCGGTGGTGTCACAGGTCATCCGGATGTAGCGCCAGGCATATTCTTCCCAGAAGATGGAGTCCAGTTCGTTGCGGCGGGCCAACAAACCCTTCAGAGCCTCGACATCGCCGGGTTCCTCAGTGAGGAGGGCTTCGTAGAAAGGCCGCAGCCCTTCCCAGTCGCTGATCTCAAAATCGGCTGGCACAAAGTGCCGCGCTTGCTTGCGGTCCTGGACCTCTAGGTATTGTTGCATATGATAGATGTGATCTTCTTTTACAAAGCTAAGAAATTTGCCACAGTCCGGGCCGCATCGGGGCCGGATGGCTGGTGGGGAAGCTAGGCAAGAAATCAGAAAACCCCAGTGAACATAACTTGTTCACCAGGGCTTTCTACTATCTGTCCCATTTTGGGACAGAGCTAAACGTGCTTTTCCCTAACACATCAGCAAGGTAACGGGTATGTCCCGCCTGCCCAGGGAAAAATGGTAAGCCAGGTAACATTGAGAATGGGGTATTCTGGAGGTTTAACATATGTAATGCCGCCAATTTGTTTCAGGGGAAAAAAGGAATTCGCGTCCCAGGTAAACATAAATTGTTGATTTTTAGCGCATTGTATGTATACTTCCG
>RFHL01000138.1 GCA_003696875.1 Bacteroidota bacterium
CCACGCAGCCGTCTTTTTCCACCACCAGTGAGACGGTTTTCACCCCGGGATTCTGGTAGCTCACCGCAGGCGGTACCGCCTGCGAGGAGGTCGGCGGCAGGGCCGAGGCCCCGAAGTTCCACGCGTAGCTGCCGGCCGCACCCCCGCTCGTCGTGAAGCTGAAGCTGTTGCCCACAAAGCATTGGTTCCCAACCGGGTTGATCGTCACCGCAGGGGGCGGCAAGACGTCGATCTGCTGGCAGTTGAGGGGGGATTGGCAGCCCTGGTTTTCTACCTGCAAACAGACAGACCGGCTGCCGGGTGTAGCCCATACCACTTTATAGGGGCCAATGGCACTGGGCAGGCCGGTATTCTCCACGTAGATCGCCCCTGGAAAGGCCCAGTTAAAGGTCGCTGTCGACGGTGCGTTGCCATTATAGGTAAACTGGGCGGTGTCACCCGCACAAACGGTCCCGGGCCCAATAAAGGGAGCGGTCGGTACAGCCACCACCTGAATGGGCTGGCTGTTGACGGTACTCACGCAGCCATTGTCGATGACGGTCAGGGTGACGGTCCGGATGCCCGGAGTATTCCACGTGGCCTGGTAAGGCCCCACGCCAGAGCCCAACAGCAAATCGGGATTACCCAGGTCCCAGATGTAGGTGGCCAGGATACTCCCGGTACCGGTGTAGACAATGTTGACCGACTGCCCGGCGCAGGCTTGCAACGGCATGTTAAAGGACGATGTAGGCGAGGGGTTGACGGTCACATTGACCGTCGCGGTAGAGGCACAGCCCGCAGGGTCGGTGGCTGTGACGGTATAGGTCGTCGAGCTAGCCGGGGTGACGGTGGGAGAGGCACCGGTGAGGTTGCCCGGTGTCCAGACATAGGTATAACCCGGAACGGACGACACGCTGGTGGTGAGGGTGGTGCTTTCTCCGGCACAAAGGACATTGGGAGAGGCCGAGGCCGTAATCCCGGTGGTGCTCACAAAGGCATCCAGAGAGCCCAGCGTGCCCACATTTCCGCAGTTATCCAGGACGGTATCAACCAGGGAGATGGTGTAGGTCCCCTGGAGGGTGATGGCGGGGTTGGTTTGAATCTGAAAGCTGTTTTCAAAGGTCCCACCCGCCTGGCAGGCCGCGCCGATGACACCCGTTACGGTGTAGGGTCCGCCTGGCCCTGTAACCGTAAAGTCGGTCGGTTGCACCGAAGAGCACAGGATATTCTCCGAAAAGACCATATTGAGATCGCTGGACCCACAGGTCGTGAAGACGGTATCCATGCTGGGAGGGGTCGCATCGAAGATGGTAGCCGTCGAGGCGGAGAAGTCGAGGGTATAGCCCGTGCCGGTCCCGGACCAGTTGCTCACGTTGACAACGTAGGTCTCGCCTGCATTGACGTTGAGGCAGGGCTCATTTTGGGAACCACCGAGGCCATTGGGCCCGGTGACCCCGGAGAGACCGGAGAAGTTACAGCTGACCTCAAGGGTGGGATCGGTAGCGATGTCCGAGCAATTGGCGGTAGTGAGATCATACACGGCCCAGTCGTAGTCATCGCCAAGGTTCACAGGGGTAATGCTGAAGCAGAGGGTGCCACCGGCGCTCACCGTGAAGATGTACCAGACATCATTGACCTCACCGCCACCGAGGCAGGAAGGCCCGCCGTCGATTTCGTTGGGGTTTAGCCCTTCCCCGGTATACGAATTGGGCTGGTTGTACACATTCTGGCAAACAGGCAGGGCATTCACGCAGTCCTGCTCGGGTTGGTTGGGGGGGAGCTGAGCAAACAGCTCTCCTGTGCCTCCGGCCAGCAAGAGGGTTAACAGTAGACGGTAAATGTATCGCATCTGAAAGGGTTAGGCTATCGACGGAGGAGAGAAACGTTGAGGAGGGAGAGGGTCACTTCGTCGGAAAAGACCGCTTGATAGGGCTTGCGCACGTACAAGCCAAATGCTCCCAGCGAGAGCGTCGCCTCCAGATCGAGGCTGATCTGATCTGCCTCAGCGTTCAGATTCATCCGGCCGGGCAGCGTCACACTTTCGTCGTTGAAGGTGATGCGAAGCTCTACGGGATGATTGACCAGGGAGGGACTTCCCTCACAGAGGGCGGGCAGGTCTTCTCCTCCCCACTCCATCACCATAAGGGCATTGCTCGGAGCCATCAACACCTCATTGACAATGGCCGTTTCGCTATCTTCTGCTCCGAGACCCAAGGCGGCGGTTTTGATCATTACCCGAAAGCCCTGAGGCAGGCAGGTGTAGCGCAAGTTCAAACGGCTGCTCTCGAGGGTGGTGGTGGCATCGGTACCGGCAGACTGGAGGCGAAGGCTACCCGTACCGGCGTACATTTGGGCAGAAACTGGCAAAGCCAGGAGTAGCCAGCACAGTAGCAGGGTGAGGCGGACAAGCATAGGAGGAGGGACTTTGGTCGTAGGAAAAAGGCAGTCTGCCCCAAAGGGACAGTGGATCATGGCCGTTGGTGAGCAAAAGTAGGAATTAATCCCTTGGAATGATAACGACCGGAGGCCGCAAAAAGCAGCGACCCGGCTGAAAAAGCCGGGTCGCATGGTAGGAGCAATCCTGAAGCCTACTTGGCGTAGGCGATGGCCCGCATTTCGCGGATGACCGTCACCTTGATATGGCCAGGATATTGCATGTCCTTCATGATCTGTTGGGAAATGTCAAAGGCCAGCTTTTCTGCCTTTTCATCACTCACCTTCTCACTTTCTACAATCACCCGTAGCTCCCGGCCCGCCTGGATGGCGTAGGTCTTCATCACCCCGGGATAGGACAGAGCGAGGTCTTCCAGATCCTTGAGGCGCTTGATGTAGCTCTCGACAATCTCGCGCCGGGCGCCGGGCCGCGATCCGCTGATCGCGTCGCAGGCCTGCACAATGGGCGAGATGAGCGAGGTCATCTCGATCTCGTCGTGGTGCGCTCCGATGGCGTTACACACCTCCTCCTGCTCACCGTACTTGGAGGCGAGCTCCATGCCCAGCAGGGCATGCGGCAGGTCCGAGTGCTCTTCGGCCACCTTGCCGATATCGTGCAGCAAGCCTGCCCGCTTGGCCTTCTTGATGTCCAGCCCCAGCTCGGAGGCCATCACGGCACAGAGGTTGGCCACCTCACGGGAGTGCTTGAGGAGGTTTTGCCCGTAAGAGGAGCGGTATTTCATCCGGCCTACCAGCTTGATGAGTTCGGGCCGCAGGCCATGTACCCCCAGGTCGATGACGGTGCGCTCGCCCGTCTCGATGATCTCCTCCTCAACTCTCTTTTCGGTCTTCTTGACCACCTCCTCAATCCGAGCCGGGTGAATCCGGCCGTCGGTGACGAGGCGGTGAAGCGACAGCCGGGCGATCTCCCGGCGCACGGGATCAAAGCCCGACAGGATGATGGCTTCGGGGGTGTCATCGACGATGATCTCGATGCCCGTAGCCATTTCCAGGGCGCGGATGTTGCGCCCTTCCCGGCCGATGATGCGGCCCTTGATCTCGTCGTTTTCCAGGGGAAAAACCGTCACCGTATTTTCGATCGCATGCTCGGCAGCGGTCCGCTGAATCGTCTCAATGACAATCTTCTTGGCCTGCTTGGTGGCGGTGAGTTGCGCCTCCTCGACGATGTCCTTGATGTGGGCCGAGGCTTCGGTCTTGGCTTCTTCGCGCAGGGCCTCGATCATTTTCTCCTTGGCTTCCTCGGCCGAGAGGCCGGCGATCTTTTCGAGATCCTCGACTTGCTTGGCCCGCAGGGCCTCGATCTCCTCCATCCGCTTCTCAATCACGGCGAGCTGCTTGCTCAGGCTTTCCTTGAGCTGGTCGGCCTCAGTCTGCTTGGCGCGGAGCTTGTTGGTTTCCTGCTTGACTTTTTCTTCGCGGGAAGCGAGCTGCTGCTCGCGCTGCTTGACGCGGTTTTGCATGCTGTCCAGCTTTTCCTTCTGCTTCTTGGCGTTCTGCTCAAAGCGCTCCTTGAGCTGCTGGTACTTTTCGTTGGCCTTACTGATCTTTTCCTGCTTGATGTTTTCGCCTTTCAGCTCGGCGGCTTGGATGATGCTGTCGGCTTTGATTTTGGCCGTTTCGACCATCTTGGTATTGGCGGCGGAGAGCAGGTAGCGGTTAATAATGTAGCCAATCGCAACCCCCAACACGAGGCCGATGGCAATGCCTATGACGTATTCCATAAGGAAGAATTAATGGTGAAAAACCAGGCGATCACCAACTCAAATAGGCGGCCTGAGGCCGCTGTCCCTGAGGGAATACCGGTCACCAAAAGGGAATACGAAAAGCATCGCCGCCGGGGCCCTATGGCACCGGGGCATCCAATTGCTGCTCGAGACGGGAAAGCTGTTGGAGGGCTGTCTCTACCTTTTGCGCAGACTGTGTGCGATCTTTGAGATATTCAGTCATGATATCCAGACAGCACATAATCGCAATATCCAGGTCATCCTGGGTTTTATACTGAGCCCTAAAGGCTTTGATCTTGGCGTTGACAGTCCTGGCGGCTTCTTCGATCACCACCTTCTCCTCGGCATCCACGCTGGCAGGGAACTGACGTCCGAAGACGTTGATAAGGATGGAATGCTTTTCCACGAAACCCTTCTATTGCCAGTATTGGCTATTCGCCGAAACTATTCAGACAGAGGTCTATTTCCTTCAAGTAGAGATCAATCTGGGCCAGCACCGCTTCGCGGTCGGCCTGATTGTTCAGGCTTTTCGCCAACTTTACCGCCTCATACTTCTCCATCATCTCCTGACGATCGGCGTCACGGCGGCTCAGCTGCGCTTCGAGTTCTGCAATCCTCTCTTGTAACCGGTCTCTCTCTTGGGCAAGCTGTGCCAACTGCTGTTGTACAGCGACCGCTTTCCGGCTTACTGCTTCTATTCTGCGGACTAGTTCATCCATACTAGAAAGGACTCCGAAAGTCAAAGTACCGTTTTTTTCGTCAGGAATCAAAGCATGGCCACCATTTGCTCAAAAGCTTTAAGCACCTTTGCACAAATAGCTAAGAGTTAGGGGGTTTTCCCCTCGCCTCACTGGTGAAAATCCTAGCGAATAGAGACCCCCAGCTGCCGCTGCAGCTGATGGTGCACGCCTTTCATCACCTTGTCGGCCACGTTGTCCTCCAGGGTCTTGCGGTCATCGCGCAGCTCGATGGAGACGAGATAGCTTTTTTTGCCTTCGGGGATGCCCTCGCCCTGAAATACATCGTGGAGAGATACCGAGCGGATCAGCTTGGGATTGGCTTTTGCCACGACTTGCTGCACCTCGGCAAAGGTCTGCCCCCGGTCCAGCAGCAGGCTGAGGTCCCGGCGGATGCTGGGATAGAGCGGCACTTCCTGGAAGGTGGGGGACGTCTGCCCGGCGAGATCAGCCAGGGCAGGCCAGTCGACAACCAGGTGAAAGACCTCCAGGCGAATGCCCCAGGCTTCCAGCGTCTCCTGCTTCACCCGCCCGTAGCGCAGCAGGCTGCGCCCGGCGACGATCCACTCCATGCCATAGTCAAATTCGGGATGCTCGGCCTCCCGCAGGCTTCCTTTCAGCCCCATCCATCGCTGCAGGCGCTCCACCTCGCGGGTGAGGGTCCCTATGCTCACGACCGGGGCTTTCTCGGCCCAGTGCATGGGATGGCGGGTACCCGCCACGGTGATGCCCAGCCACTCCTGCTCATCGTAAGCGCCAGGACCGTCCATCTGATAGGTTTTGCCAAATTCATAAAAGGCCAGCGTGCTCTGCTGCCGATTCTGGTTATAGCGCACCACTTCCAAGGCTCCGGGTAGCATGCTGCGTCGCATGATGCCCAGTTCCTCGCTTAGGGGATTCAGAATGGGGACAGCCTTGTCGTCGCCCTGGCTTACCGACACCAGCGAGTTGGTGAGGATCTCATAGAAGCCGTTGGCGGAGAGGGCATTGGCGTAGCGCTCCCGGAGTTGGAAGCGGGAGCCATGGGGCCGGAAGCTGAGCGTCCCGCGCAGCTGCGTGGGGATCTCCACACTGTTGTAGCCGTAGATGCGCAGCAGGTCTTCCAGCACATCTACTTCCCGCTCCACGTCCACCCGATAGGCCGGTACCAGCAGCTGCAACGTATCGCCATCGGCCGCTTCCTGCACCTCCATCTCCAGAGCGCGGAGGATCTCCATGATCTCTGCCTTGGGAATAGCCTTGCCAATGAGGCGG